>NZ_CP040755.1:2422485-2725296 GCF_024585285.1 Colwellia sp. M166 | reverse complement strand
TCATGCCGACTAAGTAAGGCAGCAAACCAACGACAAATAACAAAACCGTATACAGTAATATTTGCGTTTTAGTAAAATTAACCCCGTGAGTTACCGGTAGCATGGGGATATTTACTTTCGCATAATCATCTTTACGATGAATCGCCAAAGCCCAAAAGTGTGGCGGAGTCCAAGTAAATATTATTAGCACTAATAACAAGGCATTAGCATGAATTTCATTAGTCATTGCCGTCCAACCCAATAATGGTGGAATCGCGCCAGCTAAACCACCAATGGTAATATTCTGCGGCGTAGCACGCTTTAAATACATAGTATAAACAAAGCTATAACCGACTAAGCCTGAAAAAGTTAACCAAGCGGTTAGTGGGTTAACAAAGCTATATAGAATTACAAAGCCTGTTACCGCTAGCGCTATAGCAAACATTGAGGCACTGCGTGCAGTAAGTCTACCATTAGGCAAAGGTCTGTTATGTGTTCGCCCCATCACACTGTCAATGCGTTCATCCACAATATGATTTATCGCAGCAGCTGCCGAAGACAAAAAGCCTATACCTATCATTGATGGCACTAATACTTGCCAAGGAATAACCCCTGGTACTGATAGACACATACCCACTAAAGCAGTGAGTACGAGTAATGCTACAACGCGAGGTTTAGTTATTTCATAATAATCACGCCAAGTTGCTGTACTAGGTGCGCTATGACTTGCTGCTATTGTGTTAGTTTGCCCCATAATATGCCCCTAAATTTTACGTTTTAAACTGTATGTCATGGTAATTAATGACATCATTAACATAGCTGCCACAACGTTGTGGCTTACAGCTACACTCAAGGGTAACGAAAACCAGACATTACTGATCCCTAAGCCAACTTGCACGCTGAGAATAAAGCCTAAACTCAGCGCGGCATTTCTGAAAAATGGCGATTGTGCTTTGCGATAAACACGAATAACTAGCCACAACAAATATAGTGTGGTGACGATAGCGCCAAAGCGATGCATGACATGAATAGTTAGGCGTGAAGCATGATCGAGATGGCCAAACTCATAACTGTCTTTTTCTGGTGGTATTAAATCAAAGGCATGTTCAAAGTTTACTTGTTCTGCCCAGCCAGCTTGGCATATAGGCAACTCAGTACATGTTAATGCCGCGTAATTCGCCGCAGTCCAACCGCCTAAACCAATTTGCCCGACTAAAATAAAAATACCAATAAGTCCAAATTTTGCATATTTTTTTAGGGCAAAATCTCCACCGGGCACTCGATAACCATGCAAACGTAGATATAATAAAAACAATAAGCATAAAGTCGTAAAACCGCCTAATAAATGCCCCATCACCACTACAGGCATTAGTTTCATAGTAACCGTCCACATACCCAGCGCCGCTTGGAATATCACCACCAGCAAAATTAGAATAGGTAAACCAACAGGCCCACCTTGTGCTCGTCGCTTTAAAGACATCAAAGCTATGATCAAGATCAGTAGCCCTAATGAGCCAGCAAAATAACGATGGATCATTTCATTCCATGCTTTATGTACCTCAACTGGACGTTCTGGAAACGCTTGTTCAGCAGCAACAATTTGCTCAGTCGTAGCGGGAACCTTTAATAAACCATAACAACCGGGCCAATCTGGGCAGCCCAAACCAGCATGAGTTAGTCGTGTATATGCACCTAAACTCACCACAACAATGGCTAATAAAATGCTAACAAAAACCAGTTTTCTAATATCTGAGGAGCTTTGTGTTCTCATTTAGCCAATCCTTGAATATTTAAGTAATTTCTTAAAGTCAGCCAAGATTGCTTTACCAAACTGGGGTAATTGTTCAACATTTTTAGGAGGTAAGTGACTAAGGATGACATTGCCTAAGGGATCAACAATCAGTACTTGCGATTGCGTAATCGTACTTTTTGCCAAAGCAGGCATAGCTTGAACATGCCATTTTTTCAGTTGAATTTTACTTGCCTGTTCATCAGTTAAATTCTGTTGCGTTAGTGCCACAGGCATAACACGTGGCATTTCTTTTCCTAACGCGATATAAGTATTATTAACACTCACCAGCGTTTTTTCACATTGTTGATCGCAACTTGCAGGTAAGGTGTATAGCAACAACCAGTGATGATCAAAATCTGTAAGATTGAGCCCAAGCTTGGCGAGGGTTAATTCATTTTCGAGTAATTGTCCTTGATTAGTCACCCCATAATTAAACCACTGTTGATTTAAAGCTAATTTAGCCAATACCACGGGAATAACAAACACAGCCAAAAGGATCAACATACTACGGCGTGATTTATTTACTTCTGAAGAATTCATACAACTCAGCCTTTTATTCTTATTATTCGATTTCGGTACTTTTCTTATACTTTGATTATTTTTAAATAGTACTCTGACTTTTACTCATTTTTATCGCAGCCCAGATCATTAAGCTTATCCACGCTAACGCCAAACTAAACCACTGAAAAGCATAAGCCCGATGCTTTTCTGGTGGCATTACGATGGCTTGCCAGTTCTTTTTATAACCAATAGTCTCTTTTTTATCTAAGTAAACCACAAAGGGCAATAGTTTCTTACCAATTAAGGGTGAAAATTTATCTAATTCAATTTGTTGTACTCTTAATGGCCATGTCGGATTAACTAAATTTTGTGCTTGCAATTGAATACCTACTTCAACTTCTCGAACATGGCCAGTTATAACATGTTGGCCTGTAATTGCTGTTATTGTTGGCAAAACATTACGGTCTATTGAGCCTTGTACCCAACCTAAGTTAACTAAAACGGCATAACCTTGACTTGTGATGACTTGATAGACACGATAACCCAAGCGGCCATGATCAGGTTGGTTATCAAGTAAAAAAACTTTATCTTCAATAAATACCCCATCAAGTTTAATCGGCAAGTCATTAATACCATCTTGCAAACCGTTAAGTGCTAACACTTGCGTTAACGATAAAGCTTGTTGTTGGCTTAATTCACTGATGCGTAGTTGACGTTGCTCTTTTTCAAGTGCTCGCTCACTTTGCCAAAATCCAAGCTTGATTAATAACGAAAATACTAGCATGGTAAATAAAACCATTGGCCAGTTTAGTTGTTTTAACTTGTGCTGAGGTGATACAAAATTCATAGACTACCGCATGTTCAAGAACAAAAAACAAACTATAAAAGAGAGAATGCTGTGTTAATTAAAATTATGATTATCGGCTTATTAATGCTTATGGTTTATAACCTATTTAAAGCATTATTCGCCATGAATAAAAACGATCCTGAGAAGCCACCTATGACTAAGTTCATCGGCCGACGGGTAGTAACATCCGTCGTGATCATATTATTACTGTTAGTGGGTATTTTCACTGGGCTTATTACACCTAACCCACGCCCATATTAACTATTCATAAAATGACATAACAAAAAAGTGCTCAACTCGGTAAGCAGCTAAGCACTTCATCGTTATAACGGGTTAAATGATATAAACAAAAACAAACAGTAATACCCAAACCACATCCACAAAGTGCCAATACCAACTTGCTGCTTGAAAGGCGAAGTGATTTTTCGGCGTAAAGTGACCTTTAAACACGCGAATTAGCATCACTAACAGCATAATAGTGCCTAAGGTGACATGCATACCATGAAAGCCGGTTAGCAGATAAAAGGTATTGCCGTAGATACCGCTATTTAAGTACAGTCTCATTTCTTCGGCATAACCGTGCGCGTACTCTAAACCTTGGCAATATAAGAATATACCACCTAACAACACAGTTAAGCCTAACCAAAATTTTAATAAGCCGCGTTTTTCTTGCTCTAATGACACATGAGCAAAGTGGGCAGTGATCGAGGAAGTCAACAGTAAAATCGTGTTAATTAATGGTAAACCATACCAACCCATCGCCGTTGTTTCTGTTCCGTCAGGGGTCTTAACTAGTGGCCAAGTTGCGGTAAACTCTGGCCATAAAATGGCCGCGGTTGCCGCATTATTACCCGCACCACCAAGCCAAGGGACTGAAAAGGTACGAGCGTAAAGCAAAGCACCAAAAAAAGCGGCAAAAAACATCACTTCTGAAAAAATGAACCAACTCATCCCTTGTCGAAATGAATTGTCCATTTGATGGCTATATTTTCCTGACATTGACTCTGTAATAACATTGTTAAACCAGCCAAATACCATATAAATAATCAGTGCGATACCGGCGAGTAAAATCCAACCGCCACCGCTACTTTCAGGATTATTAAGATTTGAAACATAATTACCGGCACCGACAGCAATTAAAAATAACGCTATCGCGCCTATAATTGGCCATTTGCTTTGCGCTGGTACGTAATAACTTTCGTATTCTTTTGTTGTCATTGTTGTTCCCCTCATTTAAGTGCCAAGCACTTAAGAATCAACTGAGCTTGTAATATCGTATAAGGTGTAAGAAAGCGTGATAGTACTAACGTCGTCAGGTAAGTCTAAATCGATATAAAACTGTAATCCCATTTCAACGTCTTCGCTGGCTTTTAACGGCTGATTATTAAAACAAAAGCATTCTATCTTTTGAAAGTAAATTGCCGCCCTTCCCGGTGATACTGACGGCACTGCTTGGCCGACAATATCGCTTACAGACTCATTTTTGGCATAAAACTTAACGATTTTTCTCTCACCAGGATGTACTTTTACTTCATTAATCATTGGCTCAAATCGCCAAGGAATGCCCTTGGCGGTTCGGGTCAAAAACTGTACAGTAATCGTACGTTCGGTATCTATGCTTGCGGCTTTATAACTTGCAGCCACGTTAGACGTTTTACCGTTTAATCCGGTGATATCACAAAATACGTCATATAACGGCACCATCGCAAAACCAAAACCAAACATAGCAAACACAATCAACATCAGCTTTTTAACTGTTTTTTTCACTGATGCGTCTTTAGCGTCTACTTGCGCTTGCTTTGACAACTTATTTTGCGATTCGCTGTTAATCATTCTGCCCCCAGTTAATCGATTTTTGGTGGTGTAGTAAAGGTATGGTATGGCGCAGGGCTAGGCACTGTCCATTCCAAACCTTCAGCGCCATCCCAAGGTTTCGCTGGTGCTTTTTCGCCACCTCTAATACACTTGATCACTAACACCAAGAAGATTAATTGCGAAAGTCCAAAGGCGAAACCACCAATACTGACCCACTTATTAAAGTCTGCAAATTGCAAAGCATAATCGGGAATACGACGAGGCATACCCGCTAAGCCTAAAAAGTGCATCGGAAAGAATAATAAGTTTACCGACACTAAAGAACACCAAAAATGCCACTTACTTAAGGTGTCGTTGTACATGTGGCCAGTCCATTTTGGTAACCAGTAATAAGCACCTGCAAAAATGGAAAATAACGCCCCTGTCACTAATACATAGTGAAAATGAGCCACAACGAAGTAAGTATCATGATATTGAAAATCCACGGGGGTCATCGCTAGCATCAAGCCAGAAAAGCCACCAATAGTGAACAAAATTACGAAGGCAATAGAGAACAACATCGGGGTTTCAAAACTAATCGAGCCACGCCACATCGTTGCCGCCCAGTTAAACACTTTCACGCCAGTAGGTACGGCAATTAACATGGTGCAATACATGAAGAACAGCTCACCAAATAACGGCATCCCTGTGGTAAACATGTGATGCGCCCAAACAATGAACGACAAAAATGCAATTGATGCTGTCGCGTAGACCATTGAGCTATAACCAAAGAGCTTTTTACGTGAAAATGCGGGAATGGTAGTAGAAACAATACCAAAAGCCGGCAAGATCATGATGTACACCTCAGGATGACCGAAGAACCAGAAAATATGTTGAAACATTACTGGGTCGCCACCACCGGCGGCATCAAAGAAGCTTGTACCAAAGTAAGTATCGGTTAACACCATAGTAACAGTACCTGCGAGCACCGGCATCACCGCGATTAACAAATAAGCTGTAATAAAAAATGTCCAAACAAACAATGGCATTTTCATGTAAGTCATACCCGGCGCGCGCATATTCATGATGGTGACGACAATATTAATAGCCCCCATAATCGACGATATACCCATGATATGCACTGCAAAAACAAAAAATGCGGTACTACCATTACTGTAAGTTGTTGATAGAGGTGCGTAGAAGGTCCAACCAAAATTTGGCGCACCGCTATCTAAAAAGAAAGTTGATAATAATATCGCAAAAGCAAAGGGCAGGATCCAAAAGCTCCAGTTATTCAACCGTGGTAATGCCATATCAGGTGCACCTACCATCATAGGTAGCATCCAGTTAGCCAAACCCGTAAAGGCTGGCATTATCGCGCCAAACACCATGATCAAACCATGCACTGTGGTCATTTGGTTAAAAAAGTCAGGCTCAACTATCTGAAGTCCCGGCTGAAATAACTCAGCTCGGATAACTAGCGCCATAACACCGCCAGTCAAAAACATGATAAATGAGAACCATAAATACATCGAGCCGATGTCTTTATGGTTAGTGGTATATAACCAGCGTTTCAGGCCAGTCATTTTATGATCGTGGTGATCACCGTCATGTGAGTCATGCTCGGATTGATCATTAATTACATCTGTAGTCATTATAACGCCTCCCTACTTCGCACTGGCAGCAACATCTGCTGGCTGGACTAAATCACCGGTGTTGTTACCCCAAGCATTTCGCTCAAAAGTGATAACTGCAGCAATTTGCGTTTTAGTTAATTGGCTAGCAAACGCTGCCATCGCTGGATTTTTCTTGCTGCCATTAAGCACCATATCCATATGCACTGCTATATTACCAGTGGCAATTGCACTACCTTTAAGAGCAGGAAATACCGGCGCCATCCCTGCACCATTCGCTTGATGACAAGCCACACAAGCAGTCATATAAACTTTTTCACCCATAGTCATTAATTCATCTTGGCTATAGACCTTAGATAAATCTTCAGCAGGGATCTCTTCAGCTACTTTAGCAACAACTTGCTCTTTAGCATCAACAGCCACTTGCGTAACTGTATCAGTGACATTTGCAACAGCAGCGCCGGAAGCAGCTTTTACATCCGCGGCTTGCACCGCATCACCGGTATTATTACCCCAAGCATTACGCTCGTAAGTTACAACTGCAGCAATTTCTTTTAAGCTTAATTGTTTGCCATAACCTTGCATACCCGTGCCTGCTCGACCATTAAAGACAACGTTGATATGTTCGCTTGCTGGGCCAGTAGTGGCAATTGCACTACCTTTAAGTGCTGGGAATGCCGGTGGTAAACCTTGTCCACTCACTTGATGACATGCCGCACAATAGGCGATATATGTTGTTTCACCTAGCTGCATTAGCTCGTCCATAGGAACAGACGCATTTAATGATGCCGCTTCAGCTGCTGCAGCGTTAGCTTGTAGTTGCTTTTGCTCATCAAGCCAAATGGCATAGTCGGCTTCAGTTTTCACTTCAACAACAATCGGCATAAAGCCATGATCTTTACCACAAAGCTCAGCACATTGGCCACGATAGGTACCCGGTTTATCAACCTTAGTCCAAGCTTCGTTAATAAAACCAGGGTTCGCATCTTGTTTTACCGCGAATGCAGGTACCCACCAAGCATGGATAACATCATCCGAAGTAATAACAAAACGAACTTTTTTATTGATTGGAATAACTAAAGGACGATCAACTTCTAGCAGGTAGTGTTCACCTTTTTCGGCCGAGGTACCATCTTGGTTTTCGTATTGCTCACGTGGAGTAGACAGTACTGAGTAAAACTCAATATCTTGATCAAAGTACTTATAGTGCCACTTCCACTGCGAGCCAGTAACTTGCACAGTAATGTCAGCATCATCATTATTTTCCATATCAATGAGCGTAATTGTGGCAGGAACTGCCATGGCAATAAGAATAACGACTGGGATAGCCGTCCATAGAATTTCAACTTTTGTGCTTTCATGGAAGGTAGCTGGCTTCGCCCCTTTTGATTTACGGTGAAACACCATAGACCAAAACATAGCGCCAAATACTACAACACCAATGGCAGTACAGATATAGAGTACCAACATATGCAAATCATATACGTCTCGACTAACTTCTGTAACACCTTTGGTCAAGTTCAGTGACATATCTGCCCAAACTGAACTAGACAATAAACTCCCTAGCAACAGTAAACCTAGGTTACGTCTTTTCACTCGACATCTCCTTCACCCTTTGAGGCTAAATAACACAATATAATCATTAAAAACAATGAATATGGTTATCTCGCGCATACATTTATTATTATTTAAGTGACGAATTTTCAAACAACAATCAATTACGTCCTCTTGTTATTTTTGTACGTTTTCTAGACTAGAATTACTCAAAACTTGATCTGGGTCAATTTATAATTTCATAAGAAAGAAAAATAAAAACTAATAAATACAATAGAGTAATAACCCTAAAACAAGGTGAAAACTGCATTTATACTGGCATAGCTTCAATGTTCATTTTTCATTCAGCACGCAAATATCATGCAGAATAATAAATAATCAGCACTGAAAGTGACTGTACAAAAAAAAGTCAACTGTCAGTATAAATTGATGACAAAGAAAATTACTCTACATAAATAAACCTTAGATACATAATAACGAGTAGAAGTAAGAAAAGCCCAAATTTGAAAGGTAAATAGCTTGAACTAACAACGAATAAATTACTTTTATATCGCGTGTGTAGACCTAAAGTGTAAATAGGGGAGGGAGATATATAAATGACTGCAGATCTAAACAAGGTAATTGATTAAATCCACAACATCATTCGATGATACAACAGTAAAAGTGTCTGAAAGTTATCACATCCAATCAGCTGCGCGGATAACGCCAACCGCAACACCTTCAACATTGAAATTCTGCGAAGTTAAATCAACTTTAATTGGCGCGAAATCTTCATTTTCAGCATGTAAATAAACCACATTACCTTCACGCTTAAAACGTTTCACCGTAACATCGTCTTCAACACGAGCAACAATAACCTGGCCATTTTTTACGTCATTAGTTTGATGAACCGCAAGTAAATCGCCATCCATAATACCGATATTCTTCATACTTTCGCCATGAACACGTAATAAATAATCAGCAGCAGGATGAAATAAACTACCGTCAATTTTGTAATGTTGCTCCACATGCTCTTGAGCTAAAATAGGCTCTCCAGCTGCCACTCGGCCAATTAATGGCAAACCGTCTTCAATGATAAACTCTTCAGCTAAACGAATGCCACGCGATGTGCCTGGTAACATTTCAATATAACCTTTCTTAGCTAATGCTTTTAAATGTTCTTCTGCTGCATTTGCCGATTTAAAACCAAAAAAATTAGCAATTTCGGCACGTGTTGGTGGCATACCGGTATCAGAAATTTTGTCTCTAATGAGATCAAAAATCTGCTGTTGTCTAGGTGTTAAAGGGCGCATAGTTAATCCTTAGGCTAGCTTATCAGCAAACCTGTATTTTTAAACAGTATTACTGTTATTGTATACAGGCTGTAAGTAAACGCAAGGAGTTATTATAATCAGCACTATAATCATGAATGTAACACTCACTCGAAGAGCTACATCGGCTAGTCATAAGTGTGATGGCGTGTAACGCTAAAACGATTCAGAATACGATGAATAATATACACCGCGCTTAAACTTGCTATTACAGCTAAACAAACCGAACTAAAGCGATAGAGTGCGCTGAAGATTAGATCTTGTCCTGGTCCTAAAGATTGACCAAATAAAATACCAAAAGTGGTTAAAACCCCAAAACCAACTCCTGGCGCCCCACCACCTAGAATATGAAATCGACTAAATATCAACGACAAAATCCAGAGTATAACAACAGGAAATAACAAAAAGTCACTATGCGTGTATAACAATAACTGTGCAACTAAGGCGGCGCTACAACCGATAAGTGTACCTATTATGCGTTGCCAACTTGCTATCCCGGCAGCTTTCCAACATAAAGAAAATAAGATTAAAATAGATGCGGCCTGAGCAGAAATTGAATCTTGTAAATCTAGTGTTTGAAAAAACACAAAAGACAGTGTCGCAACACTCGCACATAAAAGCACTTCATGACGTATGCTTTCTTTAGCTTTTTCAGGCATCAATCGAGCAGCTCGAGCTGTTACATCAGGAAACAGACCATGCATCAATATTGCAATAATTATCGTCATTATGATCGCAACAGCATTACTTAATATTAATGGGTATATACTTGCATTATCAACAATATAACTAGCAAAATGTAATTGAATTGATAAGCTCACAGCGCCTAAAGCACCAAACAAAAAAGCACCTGAAGTACTCATTTGATAAAACAAAAAACAAAAGGTAATAAAAACAAGCATTGTCATTAAAACAGGTAAGTGCGAAAACGCCCCCTGCATCACTAACACTATACATGCACTAAATGCAGCACTGGCAATAAACTGCCTTATGACTGATGTATTAATAATCGGCACCAACCCCAATATCAACATAGGATAAACAGTAAAAAATATCCCATTCGGCCAGTTCATTAATTTACTTAGTGCGAACCCAACGGTACAACCCCCAGCAATACGCAAGGCTTGGCGTAATCCATTGGCATCAAGCTGTGTCGGTTGGCTAATGACTTTATTCATATAATGCTCTACTAATAAATGTAGTGTAACCAACTAATAAAACGTATTTGCATTGAGCCTAACCACTGACCAAACCATGAATCTGGCAACAATTGTACCGTTGCTCTTGCGCCACTCGGCATATTAGCAAGTAATGTCTCATTCGTTGATAACTGCAAATGAATGCGTTGACGCTGAGCATCTCGTACCCAACGATTACTTGTCTCGGTAGTACTCAGTAAGCCATTCGCGCTTAATTGCCCATCACTCACACCCGCTTCAAAGCTAACAATTTTAGCATCATATACTTCACCTGGACGGCTATCGAATACAACTTTTGCTAAACTTCCTATTCTCATATTTAGTAGTGATTTTTCACGAAAATCAGCAACTAAATCAGCTTTATTAGCCACTATTGCCAATAGAGGCGTGCCAGTAGAGGCATAAGCACCGTCAAGTAATTGTAAGTTAGCAACGACACCACCACTGAGTGCTCGCACTTTTGTGTATGACAAATTAAGCTCAGCTTTCGCTAATTGATTAGCGGCATGATGCAACGCTAAATTATTATCACCTGAATCTCCTCGATCTAAAATAGCTGCAGATAGCTGCGCCTCAAAAGCCGTTACACTTGACTCACTTGCTTCAAAGTTTGCCCTAATGCTTTCAAGGTTTTGTTCAGAAATAGAGTTTTGTTTATATAATTTTTCACCTCTATTCTTTAATAGCTTTTGTTCATGTTGTTTTGCTTTAGCAGCACTAATTTGTGCCTCAAGCACTTTAATATTAGTATCAAGACGCTGATTGAGTAATTTAGCATCATCATAGGCAAGTTTAGCTTGTTCATACACAAGTAAATAACTGCTATTATCGATTTCAAATAATAAATCATCTGCTTCTACTGCTTGATTATTACTCACAACTACATTAGTTACTCTGCCACCAATTTGAGGTGCTATTTGCACAACGGAATGATAAACCCGCGCTTGTGGTGTAACCGGAAACCAAATATCCGCAATAACATAATAGATGAAGATTAAAATAAATCCGACTAATGAACATTTTACATAACGAGCAAATTTTTGATCAGGTGTCATGAATATTTCCGTGATTAGTAGATTGTTTAATATAAGTTTTTGCGTTTTCTTCAATTTTAACTAAACCATAGGCCATCATATCAAGTTGCTCATGGTTCAAACCGTTATAAAGCTGATCTTTTATATTGGCTATTTTCTCTTGCAAGGTGATCAGTACATTCCTGCCTTGCGCAGTAAAATATATTCTTTTACTGCGTTTATCTTTCTGATCGACTTTACGCACAATCAATAACGACTCTTCAAGTTGTTTAAGTGTCCGTGTCAGCGAGGGCATCTCAATAGCTAAACTATGCGCTAATTCAAGTTGTGTTGTCCCTTCTTTGAGCACATTTATATGTACTAATGTTCTCCAACGACACTGTGTTAACCCTAACGGTTCAACAGCAATAGTGACAACTTCTCGACATAACCTATGCACACGACCCATATTGCCACATAAAGTTAAATCGAGTGTTTCATAAAAAGGCGGCTGTTTTATCATAGTAGTCTCTACTTACTTAGCAAGCTAACTAGTTTATCATTAGTTAGCTTGCTAAGTAAATATAGAGTAATCACTTTAAAATATAAATTTCTAGTCCTTAGCATTGTCTCTGCTGATGTCTTATAAAGTGTATTTTATTACGGTGTTATTTCTTTAGAATTAATATAATAAATGAATTAGCAACACCAACTGACGAGAGGCAGCTGTCACTCAGGTTAGTCACACTATTATTATCATTGGTGTTTCAACATAGTGCGTAACTTTTTAAACGCCAGAAAGTAAAAAGCCTACCAATGACGTGCATGGATGCACTAATGCCCTAAGCACATGGATGTGAGGAGCGGTGTCCTACTGACGTATAGGATATATTAATGTCGTGGGCATATGAATATGCAGCAACGACCTCACATAAAGAGAAGAACACCCACACGCTCTCATTCGACGCTAGTATATTTGACGTGAAGGGAATTACTAATGCCGTGAGTGCATGGATGCACAAGAACGAGCACTTCTGCGTCTCTTTATATAGCGAATTTCCTACAAGGATGTAGGTCACTAGAACAACGCAGGAGTAGTTGTCGAGGGTTCAAGGGGGCCACGGTGCTATTGTTGCAATTTTTTATTTAAACGCTAGATAGCAAAAAGATTTAAATGTCAGAAAGCAAAAAACCCGTAGCATTAGCTACGGGTTTCTCTTAATAGAAGCCTAGCAATGTCCTACTCTCACATGGGAACTCCCACACTACCATCGGCGCTAACACGTTTCACTTCTGAGTTCGGAATGGGATCAGGTGGGGCCATGTCGCTATTGTCGCTAGACAAAAATTTTCTTGTTAATTACCAAATTGACGCCATTGCTACAATCGCTCTGATACTCATTGAGTAAACTCAACTTCGTTTCTCGCTCATTTGCTGCTTTGTCAATTCGTCACTTACCTTCGTAAATGATTAACAAGTAATAATCTTAGAAAGCTGAACTCTGTTAAGAGTTAAAAATACTCGTTTTACTGATAGCTGACAGCTTTTAACTGTTAGCTTATCTATCTCTTATTCACACTATTGTCATGCGTGATGTGTGTATTCCTACACTGTGTCAAACTTCATACAACAAAACCACTTGGGTGTTGTATGGTTAAGCCTCACGGGTAATTAGTATTGGTTAGCTCAATGCCTCGCAGCACTTCCACACCCAACCTATCAACGTTGTAGTCTCCAACGACCCTTTAGGGAGCTTAAAGCTCCAGTGAGAACTCATCTCAAAGCCTGCTTCCCGCTTAGATGCTTTCAGCGGTTATCAGTTCCGAACGTAGCTACCGGGCAATGCTATTGGCATAACAACCCGAACACCAGCGGTTCGTCCACTCCGGTCCTCTCGTACTAGGAGCAGCCCTCTTCAATTCTCAAACGCCCACGGCAGATAGGGACCGAACTGTCTCACGACGTTCTAAACCCAGCTCGCGTACCACTTTAAATGGCGAACAGCCATACCCTTGGGACCGACTTCAGCCCCAGGATGTGATGAGCCGACATCGAGGTGCCAAACACCGCCGTCGATATGAACTCTTGGGCGGTATCAGCCTGTTATCCCCGGAGTACCTTTTATCCGTTGAGCGATGGCCCTTCCATACAGAACCACCGGATCACTATGACCTACTTTCGTACCTGCTCGACGTGTCTGTCTCGCAGTTAAGCTGGCTTATGCCATTGCACTAACCGTACGATGTCCGACCGTACTTAGCCAACCTTCGTGCTCCTCCGTTACTCTTTAGGAGGAGACCGCCCCAGTCAAACTACCCACCAGACAGTGTCCCCAAGCCCGATAAGGGCCCTAGGTTAGAACATCACGCATACAAGGGTGGTATTTCAAGGTTGGCTCCACCACATCTAGCGACATGGTTTCAAAGCCTCCCACCTATCCTACACATGTAGGAGCAATGTTCACTGTCAAGCTATAGTAAAGGTTCACGGGGTCTTTCCGTCTAGCCGCGGGTATACGGCATCTTAACCGCAATTTCAATTTCACTGAGTCTCGGGTGGAGACAGTGTGGCCATGATTACGCCATTCGTGCAGGTCGGAACTTACCCGACAAGGAATTTCGCTACCTTAGGACCGTTATAGTTACGGCCGCCGTTTACCGGGGCTTCGATCATGAGCTTCGTCCGAGGACTAACCCAATCAATTAACCTTCCGGCACCGGGCAGGCGTCACACCGTATACGTCATCTTTCGATTTTGCACAGTGCTGTGTTTTTAATAAACAGTTCCAGCCACCTGGTTACTTCGACTCTCCATTGCTTACTGAGCAAGTCATTCACATTAGAGAGCGTACCTTCTCCCGAAGTTACGGTACTATTTTGCCTAGTTCCTTCACCCGAGTTCTCTCAAGCGCCTTAGTATTCTCTACCTAACCACCTGTGTCGGTTTGGGGTACGGTTCCTATATATCTGAAGCTTAGAAGCTTTTCCTGGAAGCATGGCATCAATGACTTCATCTCCTTGGAGACTCGTCTCGTATCTCAGCGTTTAAATGAAATCCCGGATTTACCTAAGATAACCGCCTACATACTTTCACACGGACTACCAACGCCGTGCTCACCTAGCCTACTCCGTCCCTCCTTCGCAATATATAGAAGTACAGAAATATTAATCTGTTTCCCATCGACTACGCGTTTCCGCCTCGCCTTAGGGGCCGACTTACCCTGCCCTGATTAACATGGGACAGGAAACCTTGGTCTTTCGGCGGGGGAGTTTTTCACTCCCCTTATCGTTACTCATGTCAGCATTCGCACTTCTGATACCTCCAGCAAGCTTTTACAACTCACCTTCAACGGCTTACAGAACGCTCCCCTACCACTTGTTCCTAAGAACAAATCCGCAGCTTCGGTGACTAGTTTAGCCCCGTTACATCTTCCGCGCAGACCGACTCGACTAGTGAGCTATTACGCTTTCTTTAAAGGATGGCTGCTTCTAAGCCAACCTCCTAGCTGTCTATGCCTTTCCACATCGTTTCCCACTTAACTAGTACTTTGGGACCTTAGCTGGCGGTCTGGGTTGTTTCCCTCTTCACAACGGACGTTAGCACCCGTAGTGTGTCTCCCGCATATCACTCATTGGTATTCGGAGTTTGCAAAGGGTTGGTAAGTCGGGATGACCCCCCTAGCCTTAACAGTGCTCTACCCCCAATGGTGTTCGTGCGAGGCTCTACCTAAATAGATTTCGGGGAGAACCAGCTATCTCCCGGCTTGATTAGCCTTTCACTCCGACCCACAAGTCATCACCGCATTTTTCAACATACGTGTGTTCGGTCCTCCAGTTGATGTTACTCAACCTTCAACCTGCCCATGGGTAGATCGCCGGGTTTCGGGTCTATACCCTGCAACTAAACGCGCAGTTAACACTCGCTTTCGCTACGGCTCCCCTATTCGGTTAACCTTGCTACAGAATATAAGTCGCTGACCCATTATACAAAAGGTACGCAATCACCGGACTAAATCCGGCTCTCACTGCTTGTACGTATGCGGTTTCAGGTTCTATTTCACTCCCCTCACAGGGGTTCTTTTTCGCCTTTCCCTCACGGTACTGGTTCACTATCGGTCAGTTAGGAGTATTTAGCCTTGGAGGATGGTCCCCCCATGTTCAGTCAACGTTTCACGTGTGCCGACCTACTCGATTTCATGATAAGTTTATTTTCGTGTACGGGACTATCACCCTGTATCGTTCTACTTTCCAGTAGATTCCACTAACTTACAAACCACTTAAGGGCTAATTCCCGTTCGCTCGCCGCTACTAAGGAAATCTCGGTTGATTTCTTTTCCTCGGGGTACTTAGATGTTTCAGTTCTCCCGGTTCGCCTCATTAAGCTATGTATTCACTTAATGATACCCGCCTTACGACGGGTGGGTTTCCCCATTCGGATATCTTTGGCTATAACGGTTTTTATCACCTCACCAAAGCTTTTCGCAGATTAACACGTCCTTCATCGCCTCTAACTGCCAAGGCATCCACCACATACGCTTAGTCACTTAACCATACAACCCTAAGTAGTCTCTTCTAATAAAGAATAAAAAAACAAAGTACAAGCAGGTGACAAAACCCGCTCAATTGTAAAGTCTGACATTTTCACGCACACAAAGTGTGTCTTGAATAAGAGTGGTAATTCATTACATTTAGTAAACTAAACGAAACAAACTACCGGGTTGATTACGTTTCCGAGGAGGACCCGTAATCACCATCATTAACAGGCGATATTCCCATTAACAACAGCTTGGTATTTATAATTTACAAACAACAGCGCGACACCGTGTTTGCCATATAAATACCGGTATTTATATCAGCTTTCCAGATTGTTAAAGAACTTGTCATTCACACGCATTCGGTGGTGACTTGGTTAAAAACCAAACTTAAAGTAGCTTAAATAAAGCATAACTTAAGTTTGGTCTTTCAATTCTTAGTGAAGAAGTGGTGGAGCTAAGCAGGATCGAACTGCTGACCTCCTGCGTGCAAGGCAGGCGCTCTCCCAGCTGAGCTATAGCCCCAAATGGGAAACATCTTTAAGCTAGAACAAAACTCAGATTTACGTTTTTTACAAGGCGGTTTATCGCGAAGTGTAGGTTTTCTACACGAGTGATGAACCAACGCCGTAAAAAGCGTAAATTGGTAGGTCTGGGCAGACTTGAACTGCCGACCTCACCCTTATCAGGGGTGCGCTCTAACCAGCTGAGCTACAGACCTATTTCTCTTTCAAGAATTGTTGTCCGAAGCTTAGATGTTTGGACTTCTTCTAATTTGTTATCATGTAATTTGTGTGAACACTCGCAGAACCGAGGTTCTCATTAAGCTGTTTTACTTCAAGATAAGGAGGTGATCCAACCCCAGGTTCCCCTAGGGTTACCTTGTTACGACTTCACCCCAGTCATGAATCACAAAGTGGTGACCGTCCTCCCCGAAGGGTTAAACTAGCCACTTCTTTTGCAACCCACTCCCATGGTGTGACGGGCGGTGTGTACAAGGCCCGGGAACGTATTCACCGTAGCATTCTGATCTACGATTACTAGCGATTCCGACTTCATGGAGTCGAGTTGCAGACTCCAATCCGGACTACGACAAGCTTTGTGGGATTCGCTCCACCTCGCGGTATTGCTGCCCTCTGTACTTGCCATTGTAGCACGTGTGTAGCCCATCCCGTAAGGGCCATGATGACTTGACGTCGTCCCCACCTTCCTCCGGTTTATCACCGGCAGTCTCCTTAGAGTTCCCGCCACTACGCGCTGGCAAATAAGGATAGGGGTTGCGCTCGTTGCGGGACTTAACCCAACATTTCACAACACGAGCTGACGACAGCCATGCAGCACCTGTCACAGAGTTCCCGAAGGCACAAGTCTATCTCTAGTCTCTTCTCTGGATGTCAAGGGATGGTAAGGTTCTTCGCGTTGCATCGAATTAAACCACATGCTCCACCGCTTGTGCGGGCCCCCGTCAATTCATTTGAGTTTTAACCTTGCGGCCGTACTCCCCAGGCGGTCAACTTAGCGCGTTAGCTACGCCACCCACGGTTCAAGACCACAGACGGCTAGTTGACATCGTTTACGGCGTGGACTACCAGGGTATCTAATCCTGTTTGCTCCCCACGCTTTCGTGCCTCAGTGTCAGTCTTTGTCCAGGTAGCCGCCTTCGCCACTGATGTTCCTTCCAATCTCTACGCATTTCACCGCTACACTGGAAATTCCACTACCCTCTACAAAACTCTAGCTTGCCAGTTCAAAATGCAGTTCCCAGGTTGAGCCCAGGGCTTTCACATCTTGCTTAACAAACCACCTACGCACGCTTTACGCCCAGTAATTCCGATTAACGCTTGCACCCCTCGTATTACCGCGGCTGCTGGCACGAAGTTAGCCGGTGCTTCTTCTGCGAGTAACGTCACAGATGTTGCGTATTAAACAACACCCTTTCCTCCTCGCTGAAAGTGCTTTTTACAACCCGAAGGCCTTCTTCACACACGCGGCATGGCTGCATCAGGCTTTCGCCCATTGTGCAATATTCCCCACTGCTGCCTCCCGTAGGAGTCTGGGCCGTGTCTCAGTCCCAGTGTGGCTGATCATCCTCTCAAACCAGCTAGAGATCGTCGCCTTGGTAAGCCATTACCTTACCAACTAGCTAATCTCACTTGGGCTAATCAATGAGCGAGAGGTGCCGAAGCGTCCCCCCCTTTGGTCCGTAGACGTTATGCGGTATTAGCAGTCGTTTCCAACTGTTGTCCCCCACTCAAAGGCATATTCCCAAGCATTACTCACCCGTCCGCCGCTCGACGCCGAATAGCAAGCTATTCTCGTTTCCGCTCGACTTGCATGTGTTAAGCCTGCCGCCAGCGTTCAATCTGAGCCATGATCAAACTCTTCAATTAAAAATCGTTTGTGATGCTCACCTTAACTAACCGAAGTTAACCAAGAAAAGACATCTGCTCAATGAATTCTGTCGTGTTACTCTCTATCCGACTAAAGAAGAAAGTAACTACATAAAACGTATATTTAAATCCGAAGACCTAAATGATACTTATTTTTTGTGTGACATCATATTAAACTGTTTTTTTGTTATGTTCTTTCCGAAGAAAGAGATAACTATGTAAAATCAACGTTAATGTGAGTGTCCACACAAATTGCATGATAACTAATTGTTAAAGATGGGTACACGAAGTACCTATGCCGAACCGTTCATGGATGAACGTCTTGTTCGGTACGAGCCAACAATCTCATTCGTTGTTAGACCGCTTGTTGCTTGAAGCCGGCTAGTAGCCTTGCCTGAAGCGAGATGCGCATTCTACGCAACTCAGTTTTAATGTCAACATTTTATTTGAATTTATTTTAAAAGTTTTTAAAACTTTCAAAACCATCTTTTAAAACGTTAAGTTAACCAAATCAGCCTAAACCACATTAGATAACTCATTAAAACAACCTCTTCGACTTGTCCCGAAGAAGTGGAGCGCATTTTAGAGATTTATCGCCCCGCGTCAACCGCTAATTGCAATTAAATTGATAAAAGTGGTTTGTTTGCTTTTTATTTGTACAACCCTTGCCGTAACTGTGTTTTAAATGCCCAAATAGCGCTAAAAGCACACACTTTAGTCTAGGTAATTAATACAAAGGCATCTATCACCATCAATACATTTGTCTAAATTGTTAAGTAAAACTAGCTAAAGTCAGCAATTAAATGTCATCTAAAGATAAAGGCGCATTAAAAGTCAGAAGTGGTGAAATATAGTTAATAGCAATCTCTACCCCTGATAACGCATGTTCAAATGCTATTGCCTATTTATTTTCAAGTCCGAGCTTTTTTCGATATTTCAAAATACTTTTAAACTCATCTATATAAGTGGTAAGCAGCTTTTGAGTACTACCAGCAGATACGCGCATGTTTGATTTATCTGAAGTATCTAAAAGTTGTCCAAGATATTTTTCTTCCTGGCGCAAAATAAAGTATTTCTTATGCCTTCTTAAAGTTAATAGATAGATGTGCGACTCAAAATCACTAACTGCAGCAATGCTTCTTCTAATGAGCGTGTAGTATCTCTAAGTTTGCCGTAAAAACCTGAATGACTATCTAAACCTTGAGCTATTGAAGTAGTGACTAACTGTTCAAATATTTGCTGGTATGTTTGTATGCTACTCTTGATAGCTGATAATTTAGTTTCGATAATATCGGCGGAAACTAAACGCTGTTCTAAAACATTAAAAGAGTATCGTAAAATGTTGCTCGGTGTTTCACATCTTTACGCAATAAAAAATCTTTTTCACTGCGACGTAATTGCAACATGGCAATTTGTAGATCTATTTACTCACTACATTATATTTAAATTGCTCATATTGAACATAAACATATCAACCTTTTTACTAGCAGCGCCTAAATGAAAACTGAATACCATACTAGCTAAACATAAATGAGCAGGTTAACATCAATAAAACAATCAGTTTTTAAGTTTTGATAGATTATAACTATGATAAAAATACGTGATTTAGAATATCTCACCGCCATTGCTGAATATAAACATTTTGGTCATGCCGCTGACGCCTGCTTTGTTAGTCAGCCGACATTAAGTGGTCAAATTCAAAAGCTAGAGCAACGATTAAAGCTAACGTTAATTGAGCGCCAACCGCGCAATGTTATGCTAACTCCTGCTGGCGAGAAACTTGTACAACAAGCTATGCAGGTTTTGAACGCGGCAAATAATTTTGAAGAAGCAGCAAAGGCTTTACTTGATCCGCTTTCAGGTGACTTACATATTGGCTTAATTCCCACTTTAGCGCCCTATATATTGCCGCATATCATGCCCGCCTTGAATAGTAAGCTAACGAGAATAAACTTCTATTTACATGAAAATAGAACACAAGATTTGCTGCAACAATTAGAAACTGGCAAGCTCGATATCTTAATTCTGCCTTGGTTACCTGAAATGTCTCGTTTTGAGCGTTATGATTTATTTAACGAACCTTTAGTGATGGCAACGTCACCTTCACATGCGCTTGCTGATAAAACTAAGGTTAGTTTTGACGATTTACACAATCAAAAAATTCTTACTTTGGAAGATGGTCATTGCTTGCGAGATCAAGCAATGGGTTATTGTTTTAGTGCCGGTGCAGAGGAAGATCATAGCTTTCGTGCTACCAGTCTTGAAACCTTGCGTTATATGGTGGCAAGTAATATGGGCATTACTTTGTTACCGCAATTGGCCACCATTAATTATGCTCCCCAGCAACACATTCGTTATATTCCGTTTGATAGTCCACAACCCATACGCGAAATAGCCTTACTTTGTCGTGCTGGTTACACCAGAATGGAAAGTGTCAGAGCGATTGTCAGTGAAGTGAGGCAAGCAGTAAACGGCCTTTTTGATTAATACGAAGGGTATTGCCTAGATTAAAAACAATAAAACGCTATCGTTGATGACGATAGCATTTTTTTTCGCGTGTTTTCTATCTTGGTAGTAATTAACTTTCAATACCATCTTTAATAGATTTTTACTCGTTAACTACGCGGCAGCTTCACTAGCACTTTCAGTGTTTTCTAAAGGGTTTGGTGTTCTGATCAAGTAATCAAAAGCACCTAAAGCGGCGGTTGCACCACTACCCATCGCAATAATGATTTGCTTAAAAGGTGTATTAGTTACATCTCCTGCCGCATAAACACCAGCGATATTAGTTTCACCTTTTTGATTAACGATCACTTCACCGCGTTCAGTTAAATCAATGGTACCTTTTAAAAATTGTGAATTAGGTACTAAGCCAATTTGGACAAATATACCAGCAAGTTCGATAGTTTCTTGCGTATTTGTCGCTCGATTAAGGTAATTAAGCCCCGTTACATGCTTACCGTTGCCTAATACTTCTGTCGTTTGCGCATTAACAATAATCTCGATATTAGGTAACGAACGTGCTTTATTTTGTAATACCGCATCAGCACGTAATACGGTATCAAATTCCAAGACAGTAACATGCTCTACTAACCCAGCAAGGTCAATGGCAGCTTCAATACCTGAATTACCACCACCAATAACGGCAACTGATTTTCCTTTAAATAATGGGCCGTCACAATGCGGGCAATAAGCCACACCTTTACCACGGTATTCTTGTTCACCTGTAACGTTCATTTCTCTCCATCTTGCACCGGTTGCAATAACGGTTGAACGTGTTTGTAATGTCGATCCGTTTTCTAATTCAACGGTAATTAAGCCACCTTCAACATCACTTTCAATAATATTTTTGACTCGTTGATTATTCATAATATCAACATCATAGTCATTAACATGGTTTTCTAAACTCGCTACAAGTTTGGGACCTTCGGTAGCACTGACAGAAATAAAGTTTTCAATCGCCATGGTATCTTGCACTTGACCACCAAAACGGTCAGCAACGATACCGGTGCGTATGCCTTTACGGGCACTATATATTGCTGATGCCGCGCCCGCTGGGCCGCCACCAATCACTAATAAATCAAAAGCTTCTTTGTTGTCTATTGCTTTTGCTTGTCTCGCGCCAGCATTTGTATCTACTTTATTTAAGATCTCAGTGACGGTCATTCTGCCCTGAGCAAAAGCTTTGCCATTTAAGTACACCGCAGGCACAGAAAGAATATCGCGTTTATAAACTTCTTCTTGAAATAGTGAGCCATCAACCATCACATGTTTAATTTGTGGGTTAATCGCCGCCATCATATTAAGCGCTTGCACAACGTCTGGACAATTTTGGCAACTTAACGAAATATAAGTTTCAAAACTATACTCGCCTTCGAGTGCTGCTACTTGTTCGATAACTGCTTTATCAAGCTTAATTGGGTGTCCGCCACTATGTAATAGGGCTAACACTAATGAGGTAAATTCATGCCCCATCGGTACACCAGCAAAGCGCATTTCGCCGCCAGTTTTTACCGATTTTACTAACATTGATGGCACACGTTCATTGCTAGCATCTGCTGCAACAACCGTTACTAATGCTGACATTTCAGCAATTTCTGTCACCAAGGTTTTTAATTCTTTTGATTTTAAGTCTTCGCCTAAAAATACTGACAATTCAACAGCCGAGGTTAAATTTTGTAAATAGGTCGTTAGTTGTTGCTTTAAGTTCGTATCTAGCATGGTTTATTCCTTCGAGAATACTGATGAATATGGTTTTTATTTATTTTTTGGAAAATACCGCGATACTTTCAGTCATACCGCGGTGATGTTAGCTGTCGTTTAGATTTTGCCAACTAAGTCTAATGATGGTGTTAACGTTTCTGCACCTGGCTGCCATGCTGCTGGACATACTTCACCGTCATGGTCAGCTACATATTGTGCGGCTTGAATTTTACGCACTAACTCTTTCGCTGAACGGCCTATACCTAGGTCATGTATTTCGGCAATTTTAACTTCGCCTTCAGGGTTAACAACAAACGTACCGCGAAGTGCTAAACCGTCGTCTTCAATCATGACACCAAAGTTACGCGTAATTTTACCTGTTGGGTCACCAATCATTGGGTAAGTAATTTTACCAATAGTGTCTGAACTACCGTGCCATGCTTTATGTGTAAAGTGTGTGTCAGTTGATACTGAGTAAACTTCAACACCCATTTCTTGTAGTTGAGCGTAATGGTCAGCCATGTCGCCTAACTCAGTTGGACAGACAAATGTAAAGTCAGCTGGGTAGAAGAAAAATACTGCCCATTTACCTGCAACATCTGCTTCTGATACTTCAATGAATTCGCCGTTGCTAAATGCTGTTGCGTTGAAAGGTTGAATCGTTGAGTTGATAATTGAGTTATACATGTTTATCTCCAATAGTTTTTTAAAAATGTGTGTACTTGTTAAGTTGGGATAATGATACGTCTAACCTTGGAATAGGAACAATCGTTTGAATTAATCATATCGATAGGCACAAACTATCAAAATAAAAACTACATAAAAACTACATAAAAACTAATAACGTAGCGCTAAAAGGATTGGCATATTAGGTATTCTAAAAGACTTGGGGTGGCTAACGTTTTCTATAACTATAAACAATAGAGTGTTTCAGTAAGTTATGCGGTGCAAAAATTAGCAGATAAAAAAAACGCCCCTCATATGAGGAGCGTATAACAAAACATAAAATTATTTAAAATAAAACCGAGGGGAGAATCTCTTATTAAGTCAGAGCCTCTTAATCACAGTTAGTTCAATTTTATTGAAAATTAATTTCTCTTCTCTTAACTGTTCAATCAGTTGCTATTTACAGCTAATATTATTAGCTTAATCTAGGGGCTGTTGATCTTTTACTTTATACCAAGTCTATTAAGCACCGCTTACCGCGTTCTGCTCACGCTACGTCCTGTAGCCAACAAAGATTGACTATTTTTCAAGGCAACCCAAGGGGCTATGGCTAATTTTCAATCTAACATCGTTGGAAATTGTTAAAGTAGATTACTACATCGCACACTTTTCGCCTTGTTAACTCAAAAATTAGCTAATAGCAGAGACTAAAATGAAAGTTCAACAGCCCCTAAGATCATAGTTTCAGGTTTAAAAACATACAGGCAAAAAAAACGCCCCTCAAATGAGGAGCGTATAACAATAATATAAAAACACTAATAAAAACAAAACCGAGGGGAGAATCTCTTATTAAGTAAGAGTACTTTCGTAGTTGTTAGTTCAATTTTATTAAAAATTAATTTAAATAAAGTTTAAAACTGGTTTTTATTAGCCTGCAGCAGACTTAAATTATTAGATATATTCAAATTGATACCGATCTGCTATCAAATTAAGCACCTTCGTCAGCTTTTTCGCTAAATAACCAGAAAGTAATTTAGGTGTCTGTTGCAATAGCCGTTGCTCTACCCCGGTTATCGCTACATGACAATCTAATAGTTTACTTGTCGAGGAAACCATTAGTACATCATCCGCTAAAAATTCTCTTTTAACTGCGTTGTCTTGATTTTCTTCACTGTCCTTGAGTTCTGCTATACAAAGCAGGTAAAAATTAATCTGGATAATATTTTCTTCTTCACCGTACCAATTGGCGGTCATGGTATGAAAATTCAACTGGGCTTCAAGTTTATTACTGATCGCCACTATATTTTTTATTTCAGCAATTAAATCATCACTAGCCCGAATAGAAATAGGCAGTTGTTCAGTCATAATATTCATAAATAACCTAAATTTGGGCAACAAATTGCCAATAACAAGACCTTATCTGTGTTACTTACACGGGTAATACTCTCGCTATTACTTGCTAGCAACATTTTACTATCACTAAAACTCAGTCATTAACATGAAATTTAAGCTCAGTATGCCCTAATTTTAACGGCTTGCAAAAGTCTTCGTAATTACCGCTCAAGCAAATGAGCATTACTTAGCTTTTTTATTGCTAATACTCTTAGCTATAAAAAATAAAACTCAACGGAATAACGACTCATAGTCTCGCTTAATTATTCAAAAACAGTTGTTATAAGCTTAATCGACCAAGAAACTTCATCCATAAAATTAATAAGTGCTTGATGTTATTTATTGTAATACCATTTATTATTTGGATAATAAGTGCTGTAGTAATTAATGTCATTGATCACAAGAAAGCTCAAGTTTTACATCAATTGTTGCTAACAGTTACCTGCTTGTAAATCCAGTATCAGGAAAACGAACAATAGTTGATGAACAACTCACGATGAATATTGTTAAAGCAAGTTTAGTGGCAAGTAAACCTCGAGTGATAATCTACAAAGCAGTGTTTATGTTGAGCAAAGCCCTGTTCGTTTGACTAGCTAAAGTAATAGTAATAGTAATAGTAATAGTAATAAATACTTTGCCAATTTTTCTTTATGTTGCACTTTATGGATTACGGTAACTAGGGTCGGCTTTAATTACATGTAAATTATACTGTTTACGTTTATCACCTGACTAGTTAACCTTAACAGGTTTGATATGGACAATACATATGCTGGCTAATGGCAGATACCGCTTACAAGGCAATCACCAGTAGTCACACTGAAAAATGTCGTACGAGTATTGCGTCGATAGCTCAGACTATTGGCCTTTAGCATTATTTTATCTACACTTTAGCAAAATATATCAGAGTAATAAGATATGAAAATTGAAGATATTATGTCTAGCAATGTCACCTGCATTAATATGGATGAAAGACTTGTTGTAGTCAGGGAGTTATTTATTAAACATAAATTTCATCACTTACTCGTGGTAAATAATAGCCATGAACTTGTTGCTGTTATTTCCGAGCGAGATTACTTAAAAGCCACCAACTCAAACCAAGAATTGCCGACAGCAAGTAAGAGAGATTTGGCGATGCTCAACAAACGAGTACATCAAATAGTAAGAAGAAAATTAGTCGCTATAGAGCAGTTCAGTAACTTTTCTGCCGCTATCAAAGTATTTCATGATACCGGTGTTTCTTGTCTTCCGGTAATAAATAGTGATAATAAGCCCGTAGGGCTATTAACATGGCGAGATATTGTAAAATGGCTATATAACAGAGCTAATACGCCTAAAAAATAATACTTTAACAGCTCTTTTACCAGTGATCATAGTATGTTTTGCTCTAAAAAAATCAGTCTTTGTGATCAGTTATCAGTTAAGGTTATCTATTGTGTGAGATTAAATTCAAACTCAATCTCCCACTGCTGCTTTAGCAGGATAACGCCATTGCGTTAAGGCTTGCTTTGCTGAGCGCTCTAATAAATCATAACCATGTTTATTTAGCCCAACAATATCAACAACCTGACCTTCATCTGAAATATGGTACTGTAGTTTCACTGTACCTGACTTGCGTGCATAAAGTGCTGACTTAGGATATTCTGGCATAACACGATAAATGGGTAGAATATCCATTGATAGTTGATTAATTCTTGGCGCTTTAACATTATGATTCAACGCTTTATTTATCGATAAAGCTGCAGTGTTAACAATTAGACTTTCTTGACTATTTTCTGCGTGCTCAGGCACAGCACTTCCAAGCTTAGGTGGTAAAGGGGCTATTGACGGTAAAAACAACTCTTCCGGCTGAACTTCAATCACCCGAACAGTATGCTGTTTATATTGTTCAGCTACCCCATGTACAGGTGTTTTTCCAAAATGGCTTATCACCGCCATAATACCAAATGAAGCAACACCGCCAGTTAATAGTAATGCTAATACATGCCAAGGTGAACGAGGTGATTGTATTGGCTTAACTTCACCTGTTAGATCAACTATTGATGTACTGTTTTCTTTGTTGATAAAGACTAGTAAGTTCCTTATCAAATTTATCTGCACTCATAATAGTACTCCTAACAAAGAGTGATAAAGCGACAAGTTAAATTGCGCAACCAATAAAGACAAATACATGTTTTTACCGGTTGCCCTGTAGTTTGTCAGTAATTTTTCTGGATTAGCGGCCAGATTATAGCAACCTTTAATCATTGACGGTAACTGCAAATTTATAGCCTAATATTAAAAATAAATTATCACGTCATGAGAACAGTTTACTTGAATTTGCTATATCAACGGTTACTATAGCTGCCCAATGTATAATCTAGAATCATCTAATGACAAAATTAATGAGTTTGCTCGCCATCATATCAACATTAATAAGCGCGCCAATTTTTGCTGAAACGTTAAAAGTAGCTTCTTGGAACATCGCTTGGCTTGGCTCGCACGAGTATAACCAGCGTAAAGATACCGATTATCAAAAATTGGCGCGTTATGCGAGAGAGCTAGATGCCGACGTTATTGCTTTGCAAGAAGTTGAAAGTGAAAAATGGGCAAAAAAAGTTTTCGGTGATGAATATGATTACTTCTTCACAACTAAAGACTGGGTGCAACGTGTTGGCGTAGCGGTCAGAAAAAGCAGTGGCTATAAAGCCAACGCTATTGAGTACCGTGAACTTGACCAGGGCCTTGCCCGTCGAGGTATGGACGTTACCTTAACCAAAGATGGTAAGAGCGTGCGCTTGTTAGCTGTGCATATGAAATCAGGTTGTTTTGATAAAGCCCTTGATCAAGCCAGCATAGCTAAAATGCCTAATACTAATGAAAAAGAAGTCTATGCTAAAACTGCCTGTGCTGAACTTGCTAAGCAAGCAATACCGCTAGAAGCTTGGGTTGATGCTCGCGCTAAAGAAGGTGTACCATTTCTTTTATTAGGTGACTTTAACCGTCGATTTGTTAGAGATATTTCATTAAACCACACCGAAGTGCAAGGTTTATGGCAAGCGATTGATGATGAAGGCACTGAAGCATTATGGGCTCCAACGATTAAAGCTGAATCTAAATGTTGGGGTGGTTATTACAAAGATTATATTGACCACATTATTTTTGACCCAAAAGCCAAAGCTCGTTATGTCGTCAATTCTTTCGATCAATTGGTCTTCACACCAAAATACACTAAAGAGCTCAGTCAAACACTGAGTGATCATTGCCCTATTTCAGTAGAGCTAGCGTTGTAATTAAAATTATTAAGCCCCGCATTTATCAGCTAAATGTGGGCTTGTTTGGTTAATATTACTCACCTATTTGATAATTATCAACCAAAGTATTCATTACACAATGAAGCCAAGACAATACCGAATTACGGATATAAAATCAATAACTTAGATGGTTATTGTCGTAATGTAGCCATGAGAGTTGCGGTACTTTAAAAGCTGAAAATTTAACTCTGATAGTTACCTCTAAAACCTTAAAACTTTAGTAGTTAAAAGCTTTCAGCTATTATCAAGATGAGCACAAAGTATACTATAAACACGCTGGAATTAACCATGACTACAAGCAATAACGCGATAAATGAATGTGTAATTTTACTACATGGTTTAGCCCGTTCAGCGCACTCGATGGACAAAATGGCAGATA
This sequence comes from Colwellia sp. M166, assembly GCF_024585285.1. NCBI lineage: Bacteria > Pseudomonadati > Pseudomonadota > Gammaproteobacteria > Alteromonadales > Colwelliaceae > Colwellia > Colwellia sp. M166. Next base: position 2,696,821 of record NZ_CP040755.1, on the reverse strand, counting down.
AATTAGCAGAGCATGGCTATAAAGTATTAAACATCGATTATCCTTCACGAGCTTACTCAATTGAAGAACTTGCAGAACAAACCATTACTGATGCACTAAAACAATGCCAAGGCATGCCGGTAAATTTTGTCACGCATTCAATGGGCGGTATATTGGTCCGGCAGTTTCTTAGTAAGCACAGTATCGACAAGTTGAATAAGGTGGTGATGCTTGGTCCACCCAATAAAGGCACCGAAATTGTTGATAAACTCAGGCACTTACCTGGTTTTAGTTTTGTTAATGGCGCAGCTGGCATGCAATTAGGCACCGGCGAGTTAAGTGTGCCAAATCAGCTTGGTAAAGCCAATTTTGATGTCGGTATCATTGCCGGAACACAAAGCATTAACTTACTATTATCGTCACTGATACCCGATACTGACGACGGTAAAGTTTCAGTCGAGAGTACCAAAATTGATGGCATGAATGATCACATTGAAATGCCCACCACCCATGTATTTATGATGCGAAATGATGCTGTGATAGCGCAAGTTATTTGTTACCTCAAGCAAGGTCAATTTAATCACTAACACGAGTAATCGTGTTGATGATTACCGCGTATATCGTCCAGCATAAAATAATCGTCAAAGGGTATACAAGACTAAAGTCTGATTGCCAGTTCCTACAACACTGACTACCGTAAAGTGAGAATAAGAGGGTCTTCTCAAAAACCATACGGTGATTAACTATGTTTACATCTCGTCAGATTACAGCGTTGCTCGCATTGTTAGCCGCTTTTATAATAACCGTGCTCTTAATTACCCTAACTCTGCTATCAATCAATCTAAATTGGCAAGCATTGACCATATTTATGCTTAGCTTCTTTACCGCCTTAGTCAGTATTAATTTTGCCGTTAAGCACAATCAAAAAATTCAGCATCAATTACTGCTCAGCACACTAAAACTAGATACTTCAACAAGCGCCCCCTTACAAGATGTGCTTCTTGAACAAGCAAATAAAACCACTAGTGCAGGCAAAAATATTGACGATAAAGCCAGCGAGTTAGCAATAAATTCTGCAGAAGTGAGCTTTTTTCTTGAGAAACTCAGTACTGCCATAGAGTTATCCAGTGAAGATGTTGATCGACTCGCTAGCGCCGCTCAGCAAATGTCTATTAGTATTCAAGTGATGAATGAAAACGCCGCTATAGCGTCTCAACAGTCAAACCAAGCGAAAACCGCTACATCGCTAGGTTCACAACAGCTAAATGCTAATGTTACGGTCATAAATCAATTGAATAGTGATGTAATTAGTACCGCAGAGAGAATTAAATCACTCTCGCAAAACGCTGCTGAAATCCAAAGTATCACTAATGTTATTGACGGAATATCCGCTCAAACAAATTTGTTAGCCTTAAATGCTGCGATCGAAGCAGCGCGTGCTGGCGAACAAGGCCGAGGATTTGCCGTTGTCGCAGATGAAGTTAGAGCTTTAGCGTCGAAAACCGCGGATGCAACAGAGCAGATTGGCACCACACTGAATCAAATAAATGAGCAAACACTACAAACCACTAATGCGATGGCCCAAATTGTTGAACAAAGCCATAGCATAGTTAGCAGCATGCAACCTTTGGCTATTTCATTAAGTGATATCAATCAACAGATGACTGAATCATCAAATGCAAGCGACCAAATCAGTACCGCACTACAAGAGCACAATGTCACCAGCGGTGAAATTTCTGTGGCAATTACAAATTTACATAATTTTCTTATCGAAAAAAGCAAAGAAACCTATATAATTTCAGAGAAATCGACAGAGCTATGCGCAAGTACCGAGTCTATTTTCATCGAACTTGCTGAGTTCAAAACGGGCTCTTTAGTGGACGCTTTCTGTTTATTAGCTCAGGTTTCTGCACAGCAAGTCGCCACTTTATTCAGTGAAAAAATAGCCTGTAATGATATCAGTGAACAAGCTTTATTTGACTTCAACTATCAGTTGATCGCAGGCACATCACCACAAAAATATCACAGTAAATTTGATAATTTTACTGACAAATATTTACCGGCAATTCAAGAACCAATTTTACAAGAAAACCTCGATGTCATCTACGCTGGCGCTGTCGATATTAATGGCTACTTCCCTACCCATAACCACTGTTTCTCACAACCATTAACAGGTGATAGTTCGATAGATACCTTGAATAATCGTACCAAGCGTATATTTGACGACAGTACTGGTATTCGATGTGGTCAGCACACCCGTAAATTTCTCCTGCAAACATATAAACGTGATACTGGAGAAGTCATGCATGATGTTTCTGCTCCGATAATTGTCAATGGCAAGCACTGGGGTGGTTTCCGTATTGGCTTTAATGCCCAACGACATAAAATAGCCCCATAATAGAATTATGAATTTATTGTGATGATTGCAAATTTACTATACTAATCCACCATAAGTTTAGTATGGTATCTGTGAGCTTAAGCAATATTTAATGAATCTAGGTGGGGAATCAAGATGAAATTATTTAAACAATTAGCACTATCAACCTTAGTGGTATCAAGTGTTTTATCAAGCTTTACGTCTGCGAACGAAATGGAAATCACCGCAAAATCTCAAGTGATATCAAAAGACAGTAAGCTCCATACTTATAGTGGAGATGTCAGAATAGCCTTCGCAAATGGTAGTTTATCGACAAAATCTACTCATGCCTCCTTCCAAAAAGGAAAAACAGTAATGGAAGGTGACGTTGAAATTATTCTCAATAACGCCGTTGCCAAAACGCAAAGAGTCATCTTTATCCCTTCACAACAGGGTTTTGTTGCCAAAATGGATCGAGTAACGTTAACCTATAAGTAATTACTTATTCACTGTTTTGTCGTGCTGATCGATACTCACGCTAATAGTTTGATGCGGACTGCTGGTAAAGCTTACCGGCACTGAATAGCCAATAATATCATCAGCACTTTTTTGGTGTGGATTTTTACTCTTAGTTGCTTTAGCGACAATAACCACGTTTTCAGCTTGCTGTAAGGTTAAATGAGGCAATAAATACATACTTTGATGTAGGATAATTTCACTCGGTAATTGCGATAATTTGCCCTTAAAGTTTGCTAATGGCAGTCGCTCGCCAGGTTTCGAGGCGTAAACATATAGCACCCATTGCTCGGCATCATTTGGCATTAAGCTTTGCTTTACATCAACCTGAACTGTCACACTTCGACTTAGCTTATCACTCACCTGCTCTTGTGCTTTCACTGGCATTTGTAGCAATAACGTTGCTAGTAAAATACTACCTAATTTTAATAATTTTATCACCACTACCACCTTAAGCTAAACTCGCCAACATCAACTCAATGACATCACCTAATTCATGTTTTACCATTGAGTGCTTAAGTCAAGCAAGCGGCCAAGAGCATATCAGTTATATTTCGCCAACAAACCTGACCTACCTCAATAAATTGGCTGCGCCCCTACATTTATCGTTCTAGGCGTGGCATTAAAGTGACGCTTAAATTCTCGACTAAATTGTGACGGGCTGGTATAGCCGACTAAAGAAGCCGCTTCTGTCGCTTGCTTGCCATCTGTGACAATCAGATCTTTAGCTTTATTTAAGCGGATTTTTTTTAAATACTGCAATGGGGTTTCATTAGTAACTTGACGAAATGCTCGGTGGAAACCTGAGACACTCATATGCGCTTGGTTTGCTAAGTGTTCAACAGATATTACCTCTGCATACTCTTTGTGCAAAGTATCAAGTACACGGGCGATTCTCGCGTAATGACCATCGTGACGCGCTAAATCAAACAAAATATGGCCATTTTCTCCTACCAGAGTACGATAAACGATTTCTTCAACGATAGCTGGACCTAAAATCGCCGCTTCCATATCGTTGTGCAAAACCTTCAATAAACGCATGACGGTATTATTAAAATCTTCACAAACGCTGTTTGATTTAACCCCAAAGTCGAGAACATTTTTATCGTGTTGACTATTGCTGCAAACTTGCTTACCTTGCTCGTCAATTTGGCCAACAAGTTTATGCAACGTATGAGAATCAACATCGATAGCTAAACCCATAATAGGTAATGATTTTTCAGCAAAAGCTTCACACTCTAGCGCCATAGGCACACCTAACACTAAATAATCGCCTGAGCCATATTGCACACAGCTATCTGCAATATAGATATTTTTTCGCCCCTGTCCCAAAACAATAATCCCAGACTGATAAAGTAAAGGTTCACGAGCACTACTGGTGTCAGCACGATAAAACTTTACTCCGGGGATCACAGTTTTATACATACCATTTAAGTCATGTAATAATTTAAACTGACAGAAAGACTGCATTAATGGTGCTAACGCTTGCATAATTTTCCTAGTACGGGCTGTTCAATTCGACAACTTTACATGAATAGGCAATGATTATCGATAAATTCGGCTATTTAAGTAATAAAAACTACATTAATATGCAATACATCAAAAGTCACTGTGCTTTTTCATTAATTAAAGAAGGTGTTCCATGGAATTTTCATACGTTAATCCAACTCAAATTCATTTTGGTCAAGGTAAAATTGCCAGCGTTAGTGACGCAATTCCAAGCACAAGTAAGGTATTGGTTATTTATGGCGGCGGCTCGATTAAAAAAAATGGTGTTTATCAACAAGTGCAAAGCGCACTTGCTAACCACACATGGTTAGAATTTTCAGGTGTTGAGCCTAATCCAACCATGGAAACTTTAGATAAAGCCGTAGTTATAGCCAAAGCTGAAAAAATTGATTACATACTTGCTGTTGGTGGTGGCTCGGTGATTGATGGTGCAAAATATGTTGCCGCGGCTGCCGGCTATGACGGCGAAGGCTGGGATATACTCTTAGGTAAACATACTGTCACTGAAGCCATCGCCATCGGTGCGGTACTGACTTTGCCTGCGACCGGCTCAGAGTCAAATGCTGCTTCCGTGATCACGCGTGCTGCCACACAAGATAAACTACCGTTCTTTGCACCAGCCGTGCAACCAAAGTTTGCTGTGCTTGATGCAGACGCTATGAAAACCTTACCTGAACGCCAATTAATTAATGGCTTAGTTGATGCTTGGGTACATATTTGTGAGCAATACTTAACACTATCAACGGGTGCTATGGTACAAGACGGTTACGCTGAAGCATTACTGAAAAACTTACTAGTACTTGCTGAGCAATACGATCAACGCGCAACACTACACTGGCGTGAAAACTTAATGTGGACTGCCAACCAAGCACTGAATGGTTTAATTGGTGCCGGTGTACCGCATGATTGGGCTACGCATATGATTGGCCATGAATTAACTGCCCTTTATGGTGTTGACCATGCCCGTTCGTTAGCCATTATTCAACCATCATTAATGCGCAACCAACTCGCCGTTAAGAAAGATAAATTAGAACAATTAGGCAAGAATGTTTTTGCTTTAGCTGAGGGAGAAGATCTGGCAGAACGTACTATTGCAGCGATTGAAGCGTTTTACCATAGCTTGAGTGTTGCAACACAATTAACTGAACATGGCGACGATAAAGCCGCTGCTATTGATAAGATCATCGCGCAGCTTGAAGCACATAAGATGTTAAAACTCGGTGAAAACCAAGCAATAACTTTAACGCAAAGTCGTGAGATATTAGAATTAGCGGTAAAATAATTCATTAACCTCCGATCAAAATAAGTAACAATAAAGCAAGTATTGATGTTCAATACTCGCTTTATTTATTTTACATGACAATAATTTTAACTTTACTGTTGAGCAGCTAAAATTACTCTTACCTCATTCAATGCGGCAACAGCAAAACCTTGATCATAGAAATACAAAATTTTTCCTTGCTCATCTAATAACACTACCCGTGCATTAGAAGCATTTTCATTACCGGTAAGTGCTTGAACTTTTTCACCATCGTCATAAACAGTAACCACGCCTTTCCATAAAGATTTTGGAATACCTGCTCGCATGCCATTATCAATAACCGTGCTAAACATTTGCGGAAATAGACCTTGAATAGTCGGTATTTCATAGGCATTAACTTGCGTTTCTGTCATATCCAAAGCGATTAGCCAACGATCGATATCAAACTGCGAGTTTTGTACATAGCCCATGAGCAATAAGGTTACTTCACCATTAAAGTCAGCGGGGATAGCGACGGTATTTTTTTCTAATGACTGGCCAACAACATTGGGAAAGGTTTGTCCGGTAATAGCTTTATTTGGATATACCGTGCTACATCCGGTTAGTAGCAACCAAGCGAAAGCCAAGGTGATTATTTTCATTTTTATATGCTCAATAAAAGATAAATGTCTAATCACTATTACGTAACGATTTTTATTTTGGTTCACTTAAGCAGCGAATCGGCTAACTTGCCAATATTTGCTGAATATCTCTGCGTTAAATAACAAAATGGATTAAATGTCTCACATTATCCACACCATTCAAGATACCTTTCAAGACTTAGTACAGGGCTAATCGGCTTGATCATCACCTTGTTGTTTAAGTCCTCTTAACCTATCTCGATATTTATCGCGGGCTAGCGCTTGCATATCGGTCACCGCATCACTTTCATCAACTATCTCACGACCCAATAAGGTTTCAATGGCATCTTCTAAGGTAACAACGCCTGATGTCTGACCGTATTCATCTTCAACCGCGTAAATATGCATATGATTTTTTATAAAAATATCTAACAACTGCTGAACGGGTAGTTTTTCAGATACGGCCGTTAGCGGGGTAATAAAGTTACTAATCGGTTCATCACCATGACCATTACGCTCAGCTTCATATAAATCGCCTTTGATCACTTTACCGGTAATATCATCAATCGTATTGCCGTAAACAGGGATACGAGTAAATTGGCGAGTTTGCTCATGGTTTAACGCGGCAGTTACGGTTATATCTTGATGTAACATGTGAACAACGGTGCGAGGGGTAAAGACATCACCAGTACGCAATTCACGTAAATTAAGCATGTTAGATAAGTATTCATTTTCTTGTGAGAACAAACTACCATCTTTATGCCCGAGCGACGCTAAAGCAATAATTTCTTCGCGGGTAATTTCACTGGTTTTATCTTTTTTAAATAAACGCGTCAGTCGAGTCGCCAGCCAAACCAGCGGATAAACGATTCGCACTAACCAAGCAATAACATGGGCAGAGGGTATAGCTAAACTACGCCAAAAAGTTGCCCCTAAAGTTTTAGGAATAATTTCTGAAAAATACAAAATAACTAAAGTCAGTAATACCGCAATTGCGCTTTCCCATTTTTCACCGAATATAGCAAGCGCTTGTGCTCCAACCCCTGCAGCCCCCATAGTATGAGCAAAGGTATTAAGAATTAAGATACTCGACAGTGACTCTTCTAAACGCGTTTTAACATTGACCAAAACCGCAGCAGATTTTGGTTTTTGTGTTTTCATTTGCTCAACAAAACTCGGGGTGATCGACAATAAAACCGCCTCTAATACTGAACATAAAAATGAAACACCAATAGCAATGGTTAAATAAATAAAAAGTAAGGTCACGCAGTCATTCCGTATTAACAAGTCATGTATTTCCAGAAAAGTAGCATACCACAATGCCAGCAATAACTTTATGCTTGGTTTTAGCGTTTAATGGTTTGGTTGGCAGAGTTTTGCTAATTAATTGTACAAAAAGTGCGGTAATTGATTGCCCTTATGAGAATAAATTCTTAAAATGCAAATAATCTTAACAAATTTTGATAAATACAAATGGCACATTTTTCTGGATTAGAATTAAAAAACTTAAGAAAAGAAGCTGGTTTTACGCAAAAAGTACTTGCCAGTCAAATAGGTATCAGCCGAGAAACTGTTGTTGCCATTGAGAACGAGCACCCTAAAACCATTGACTCTCTCAGTCTTGAAGTGGTGAATGCTTGGTGGCTTGCTTGTCGAAAGTCAGTATCTGAATCTAGTCAGTTATCATTTAAAGTGCAAGTAATGAAGTTTTTTGGCATGTAATTTATGATATTACGGCAATATATAGGCAATGGTATTACTAGCCTTTTAGCTGTTATATTCTTAACGATTGCATTACTGACCTTTGGCTATGCGCAATATTTTGATCGCTTGTTCATTATTTTTTTACTGAGCTTAATATTTTTTAATATTCACAATGCCAATATTATTAGCATTGCGCTAATTTTCTTGCTCGAACGTTTCTTAGAGGAAATTATTTTTTTCTCTAGCAGCTACCTATTTATCAAACCATTGATCTATCTATTGTCACTCTGGCTAATTAAGCTGTTTTGGTATGATAAGTTGATTCGGCGAATCATTTTACCGACGGTGCTTATGTGTATCATAGGCGAAATATATTGGTATTTAATCGACTACAATGCGCCAAGAATGCACTCATACATCGCTATGTTAATGCTTAATATGGTAACTCGACACCTAATATTTCTTCGCATTCCGATATTCAAAAAATTTCAGACATTATCATTTATTAAAAATATCGTCCGCTTGCCATTAAAACATACCTCGGTAGATATACAATTATATTCACTTGCTATGGTGAATATTTTAGTTGTTGTTATTATGATTGTAGAATACCTATTACGTCACTTAACGTCATTAGAGCCTTTATTTATTTATAATTTCTACTCTGAAACTGTACATGTTTTATCGGCGACAACATTATTTTTAATCGTCAACTTTATCATCAAATCTAACTATAAATTCGCGGCTTAAGCCCTTTTCCCTTCAAGTCAATTAGTGCTGAGTTAATACCGTAAAAAAAAACTACGCAACATAATTCTGTTCAACACGATATAATTTTGAGTACTTTTCCTGAATAATGGTTGTGGATTTAAATCCACTCAACTTTTTTATTAAGGAATAACCATGAAAACATTTAAATTAGCTTTAATCATTGCCACTCTTGTCATTAGTTCAACTGCTTTTGCTACTGGCGGTAAAAAAGAACCACCACAAGAGCCAACATTAATTGAAGAAATTATTGAGATCATTATCATTGTACTGAAATAAGCTCACTGATATGCAATAAGCAGCTATCTCTTGCGTGTGACATTTTCTACAAAATTATATTAGTTAGAAATGGTTAGCTGATGCGCAGATAAATACCAATGCTTGCTGCAAAAATAAAAGCAATCGACCTAAGAAAGTGGCCTATATCACCCAAGCTCAGTTATACAGGCCGCTCTTTAGTTGATTATACCAAGTTTATTAAGTTTGTTTCCACTCAGCGCTTAGTAAAATTGGTATTATTCGATATGCTGCATCTCATTCAACGTAAACTCGGCAACAGCCTCTTGCGTCGCGCTAAGGTAGTCTTGCAATGGTTGATTAGTCATATGTGCTTGCCATAACTCTCGAGTCTGCCAATTTTCATAAAACATAAAGTGTGCCGGATTTTCAATATCTTGATGCAGGTCGTAATTTACACAACCTTTCTCTGATCGTGTTACTTTAATCAGCTTTAATAATTCTGTTTTAACTAAATCAATTTGCTCAGGGTGTGCGGTAATATTGGCAACGATAGTCAATTGTGTCATGATAATTTCCTTACTATTTAGTATCTTTGGTTAATTTTTACTGTCTGCTATTAAAAGCCTTGTAAAACTAGCTTGCCTATCGACTTGCCTGACTCTAATTCTTGGTGCGCAGCTTTGAGATTTTCTGCATTTATTACCCCTAAGTTTTTACCAACGGTAGTTTGGATATACCCCAGATCAATAAACTCAGCCACACGATTCAATAAATGACTTTGCTCTTGCATGTCAACAGCATTAAACATTGAACGTGCAAACATAAACTCAATATGAAATGACAAACTTTTCATTTTAAGTTTCATAATATCGAGTGGTGTTTCAGGGTCATCAATCATAGCTATTTTGCCAAATGGCACTAGCAAATCTATATACGTGTCAAAGTATGACGCTGTACTGTTTAAACTTGCAACATGAGTAACTTGACCGACCCCTTCGTTGGCAATTAACGCATCAATTTGTGGCTTCAAGGCTTTACTGTGATCAACAACATAATCTGCCCCTAATTTTTTCACCCATTGTTGCGAGCTTTCACGAGAAGCCGTTGCAATGATGGTTGCACCTGTGATCGCTTTTGCTAATTGTAAGAAAATTGATCCCACACCGCCGGCAGCGCCTACCACCAAAATAACATCTGCTGATTTATCTTTGCTCGTTGGTGACTGTTGTTTAATGGCTAAGTGTTCGAATAACATTTCCCATGCCGTAATTGCTGTTAGCGGCAATGCAGCCGCTTCAGCGTCTGATAAACTTTTTGGCTTTTTGCCAACAATGCGTTCATCAACCAATTGATATTCTGCATTGCTACCTTGGCGAGTAATATCACCAGCATAATAGACGTGATCTCCTAACGAAAATTCACTAACATCTTCACCAACAGCCACTACCTCACCCACCGCATCCCAGCCTAAAACTTTAAATTCGCCTTCGCTAGGTGCGCCTTTGAGGCGTACTTTATAATCAACAGGGTTTACAGCTATCGCAGCAACTCTAACTAATAAATCACGTCCAGTAGCAACCGGTTGTGGTAATTCAATATCCATTAAAGAATCTACGTTGCTTATAGGTAACGACTGGGTATATCCAATAGCTTTCATCATCTTTCTCACTTGTTTGTGTCATGGTTACGTTTTAACTTGGCTTTATAATAACGCTTGATTAATTAGCATTAAACAGCATAATAATTGAATCATTATCAATAATTTTTTGACAATATGCAGATAGAAGACTTACATGTCGTACTAAAAGTAGCAGAATTTCGTAGTATTACTGCCGCTGCAGCAAGTTTAGATATGCAAATGGCTACCGCAAGTGCTGCCATTAAACGTATCGAGCGAGCACTCGGTGTTGAGTTATTTATTCGTACGACCCGTAGTTTACGTTTAAGTGGTCCAGGAGAGCGTTATATTCCTCATTGCCAGCAGGCATTAGACATGCTTGAGCAGGCCAAGCAAAATGTTAAAGACGACTTAGCGATAGTTGATGGGGAATTACGTATTGCTATCTCATCAGATCTTGGTCGTAACCTTGTTGCACCGTGGTTAGACGAATTTATGCAAACCCATAGTGCTATAACGCTAAAAGTAAGCCTGAGTGATAGTAATATCGACTTTTATCGAGATGGCGTTGATATTGCCCTGCGCTATGGCTCTCCTACTGACTCAAATATGTATGGTTTTAAGGTTTGTAATATTCCACGTTTGCTCTGCGCTAGTCCGAATTATTTAGAGCAACATGGCACACCTACACACCCAAACGACTTAGTCACACATAACGGACTTTTCTATCAACTTAGCGACATAATTCACAATGTTTGGCTTTTTTCTCATCAGGGCGAAAAATTTAAAATTAAAATGAATGGCAACCGTGCCGCGAACGATGGCGATCTTGTTAGGCGCTGGTGTGTTGCGGGCAAAGGTTTAGCGACCAAATCTGCGTTAGATGTAGCTTCTGATCTACTAGCTGGCGACTTAGTGAATGTTATACCTGAATATAAAGCTACCGACACTGAGCTATGGATCATTTGCCCAAGCCGGCAATCAATTACGCCAGCAGTGCGATTATTACGTGATACTTTTCGTAAAAAATGCCAAACCATTTTTCAACAATTGCACGATAAAGGCATTTTATCAAACGAGGAACTCAAGTAACCCAGATTTGGCAATAAGAAAGAATTATTTCGCTAGATCTTTTAATGCTCTCAGATCACTACGTTCAATTTCTTGCGCATAAATTGCGGTTGGATTATCGGTAATGCTTGAATACAGCACAACCTTAGTATCTATCACTTGGATACCATAATTACCTGAGGTTAAGTAAATACCGCCAGCATAACGACCCGATGTTGGTAACCAGTCGGCTTTATTCTGCACTAACCACTCGCTCAGCATAATGTATTCTGCATCTTGCTTAGTTAACTGTATTGTTTTGTCACTACCCGCACTCACAAACACTGTCAATTCTGGCTCAAGTTGTACCTCAACTGACTTACTACAGCCCGTCAATAGTAGTAACAGTGTTGATAAAACTAGCAGATAATTTTTCATTTTCTTCTCCATTATTTACTAAAAAATAAATACTATCGGTTTAAACCATCAAGGCTGACATTGTAAATATATCGCGCAAACTTACTTTGATAAATCGCAAGGTTACTGCATTTTCAGTTAATTTTCTGCAACTATATTATTGCGACTTTATTTATCTTAAATGTCTAATCATCGGTTAAGTTTAACTGCTTTCCAGCCTAGTTTTAGGCTAACTATTATTAATAAAAGACAATACTCTACCAAGCTGATACTGTCTTGTTAAAGCTTTCACTAGCATTAAGTACTGATTAAACATACGGATATAACTATGACAATAAAAAAAGTGACCTTACTACTTATCGCCTTAACGAGTTTTAATACTCTCAGTTTTGCTACAGAAACACATGCACAGCAATCAGGTAGCGCTATTGTCAGCGCTTACGAATTACAACATTCCTCAACCATATTTGCTGAAAAAAGACGTTATATGGTCTCGCTTCCCGAACGTTATTCCATGAATAAAAGATCCTACCCGAGCCTTTTTGTGATTGACGCAGACTTTCAATTTCAACATGTTTCAGCGGTCGTAAAAAACTTAGCACGAATGGGTAAAATCCCCCCCATGATAGTTGTAGGTATTGCTAACCAAGGTGGCGATGATTACCTCAAAACCACAACCTGGCCAGATAATAAAGATGATGCTTTCGGCCATGCCAGCAAATTACAAGCTTACTTAAGCCAAGAATTACTGCCCTTGATTGACCAGCAATATCGTACCAATAGCCAAAAAGCCCTTGCCGGTTATTCACTTGGCGGCTTATTTACCCTCTATAGCATGATGCAAGAAGACACCCCCTTTAATGCCTTTCTTGCCATGAGTCCTAGCGCTTGGTTTGACGAGTACAGCTTAGCGAGTAAATTAACGCCTTTACTAACAGCAAATAAGCTCACCGCACCGGTATTTATTTCACTCGCCAATGAAGAAGATATGGGAGTTGATAAGGTTATTGAAGCTTTTGAAACATCCGCTGCAAAGTCATTAAACTGGCAATATAAACATTATCCGAATGAAAATCACTTCACGACTGCACTACCCGCTATTTATGACGGCTTACAATTTTTAGCACCCAATTATGCAATTGATGGTACCGACATGCTTGCCTTAGGCGATTATAAACAAGTATTTGCTCATTTTAAGGCACAAAAAAAGCAATGGGCTGGTTTTCAATTTGAATGGCTACATAGTTATCAATTTAATAAATACTTATTTTGGTCAAAGCAAATAGACCAAGTTGATGAGATTCTAGTTGAGCTTGCCGCAGAGTTTCCCGAGTCATTAACCTTAGTAACCATTCATCTTGCCAGCGGCTTTAACAAAAAGAAAAACTTTCCTAAAGCTTTACAATTACTTCAGCAGGTAAAGAAGCAAGGTGAAAGTTTTCCTGGATGGCATAAGCAAATGAGTGTTTATTATTCAGGCACTGAACAAGCAGAACTCGCAGCAAAACACCAAGCATTAGCACTAGAATTGGCTAAGAAATATCATTTTGAAAGCTGGGAAGTATGGGAGCTAATGTAATTTAAACGAGCAACCATCGTAATAACACGTACCAGCTATTATGTTAGTTGCTACTGTTTGACAACAAAAATCAACACAAGGCCTTAAAATTAGCTCTTGAAGTGGATTCGGTATATCTCTATTTTCACAATTTTCAACGATGTTACGTTGAAAATTAGCCATCACCCCTAACTAACTGCTGTTTCGCTTTTTCCAGTGAAACTGCATGATAAACACCGTCTTTTACCTCAACCAACTGCATACGCTCAAGTTTTCTTAAAGCATCTGATATTTCAAAATCTAGCTCACATTGATAATGACTTTTAAACCAATGTTCTATCTGCTCATCTATAGTCACTGAACGACAACCTGAAGGGCAATTGAGCAAAAAACTATAGGCTAACACCGACTCTTTAAAATCTTCATCTTCTGCCGCATCAATTAAAGTATGAAAAACGCCGGCGTTATTATCGAGATTTTTAAAATACAGATTATCTGATAATGCTTTCATAAATTTAATTTTTCTATTTTTAAATTTACTCCACTCTTTAAAAATAAAACCACCAAACACCCCTAAACCTATAGCCAGAGAAATAAAATGCTGTTGTGTCATCTCAACTGAATCTGCACGCCAGCCAAGCCAAAAAGCTAATAACATTGCTAATAATACCAATGATGCGCCAAGTTTAGTCACTAAAACTACCGCACCACCAACCACCGCAGATGCACCAATAACAACTTTATCGATTGGCCTCATCCGTACTTCGCTGTTAGGAAATAACATTTCCAAATCTGCTTTTGGCACATTTTGAAACAGCTTTACTATGGTAGATCCTGGCTCAAAGCCGATCAGTGATTTATTTTTCCCCTCAAAGTGCGCTTTATCTTTAAAAGTGATAAAAACCGCGACCCGATCATAATGAGTAAAGTTAATAGTTTGTTTGCGCAAACCAAATAGCGAGGTAATGGTTTCAGTTAATTGCGACTCACCTCTGCGGTAAAACACCACTTGTGCAAAGTCATCAAACTCCACTTCTAATCTAACTTTAAATAATGACTCTTCAGTTAACGCATCTTGAAGATCTTGTTCGGTAAGGTATAAATCGGTCGGCAGCCATAGCATAATATCAAGTCTGGTCAGATAGTTAGAGTGTAAAACAATTAATAAGAGATGGAAATATCAATACTCGGTAAAATATATTAAACAATGCTCTATAAAATAAGCCTCGATGCTAGTTAATCGCTGCAAAGTTCAACATATCAAGGTACAGTATCATTACAAAAAATAGCGATTAAAGGATTACGTTATGCGCTTAAAAGGAACTTTACTTCATTGGAACAATGACAAGGCATTTGGATTTATTACCCCTAATAGTGGCGGCGACGATGTTTTCATTCATAAAACTGCTTTCGCTAATCGCCAACGCACACCTGAAAGGCATGATGTCATCTCCTTCTCGATAACAAAAGATAAACAAGGCCGATATTGTGCAGATAATGCGACATATTTTGGAGAAAAAAGCATAAAAACACCTAGCAAAAAAATCAATAGCTTTTCAATTTACTTGTCGGTGCTATTCCTCGGACTCGTGACACTGGCATTGCTACTAAACTATATTCCTCAAATGTTAGCACTGGCATATTTGGGACTCAGTATGGTGACTTATATGATATATGCGCTTGATAAATCAAAAGCTCAACGTGGTGCTTGGCGTATATCTGAAGCTAGTCTGCACTTTTTAGCACTGATTGGTGGTTGGCCTGGCGCGGCCATTGCGCAGCAACTACTTCGACATAAATCAAAAAAGCGCAGTTTTAGGATAATATTTTGGAACACCGTTATCATCAATTGTGCCACGCTGGCGTGGCTTACCTCTGCAAGTTGCGAGTACTTATTACAGCTGTTGAGATAATTTAACCATGTTATACCAATTCTACTAAGTTTCAGGAGTAGCAATAAAAAAGCACTATAAATAGTGCTTTTGCAATACAAATTAAACACCTTACAGCTTTTTAATACGACGAGAAACTAAACCAACAAGAGCCAACATAAAAATAGCTAACGTTGATGGCTCGGGAACAGCAGTTGCGCCATTGCCAGCAATGATTTGAATTGTATTTCTCACTAAAAGATCGTTTGATTGTGTACGTGACCAGGCCGCAATGGATATATCATATGTGGCATCTAGCGTTGGATCAAAGCCAAAACTCTCTAACGTCCAATGTGGTTTCCACGAATTTTGGGCTAAATTATTACTGGTAAGTAAATTGTTAAAGCCAATTACATCATCTTTTGCTGCAACCGTGCCTCCGCCATTACCCGTTGCATTAGTACCAATAGCGTGGTCAAAATAGCCGGCTAATAGGTCAAATGTCAAGAAGTCGACACCTGCAGTCGGATCTTTATCTATGCTTAGTTCAAAAACATAATTACTTAAGTTAGCACCTGAACTCCCTAAGAAATCTGAGTTAATAGACCATTCATAGCTCCATACAGCTGTTGGTGATGGTTGAGTTGGTGCAACACCAGCATCAAAGGTATATGTACCATCACCATTACTGTTAAAAGTGTTCTCTGGCGAACCAGTCAAATTATGGCGTAGTTTGCCACGAAGACCAATTTCAATACCGTTATCTTGTGCAACTGTAAAAAAACCATTCGCGTTACCGCTGCCGAAAATAACATCATTGGTAACATCCGTATCGTTAATTATTCCGGCTTTAGCAAATGAAGTCATTGCTAAAGTACAACTGATTAAAGTTAATTTTAGATATTTCATACTCATGCCTTTCTCCAAGGTTTTAGTTATTATTCAAACAGGTATAAGCAAGTAATACACCGCAGCAATTAAATATAATATTTTCATAAACATAAAATTTGCTCTTTGTTATTTGACATCATCTTTGTAAAAATACCTGACACCTTTGTACTACTACACTCCCATTATAAAAACACTACTGAACCTAAACTTTTGTAAATGCCAGTCAATAAAATGAGTGATTTTAATAAAGCTACGTTTATGGTATTTTGATTGTCAGTTACAGTACTTTTCACAAAAAATCATGTTAAATAACAGAGCATTAAACACAAAAAAGTCGGGCTTCACTTTAATTGAGTTAGTTGTGGTCATCGTTATTTTAGGTATTTTAGCGGCCACTGCTACCCCTAAATTTTTGAATTTGAGCTCCGATGCTAACAAAGCTGTGCTTGAAGCTATGGGCGGCGCTATTTTATCAAGTGCTCAAATGGTACATGCAAAGTCTTTAGTAAAAGGGGTGCAAGACCAAGAAAAAACCGAAATTGATTTAGATAATGATGGTGTTAACGATGTAGAAATAGCCTATGGTTATCCAAGTGCTAGTCGCGGCAATGGAATTTCAAAGCTCATGGGAAGTAACTTCGCCGAGGAGTGGGCTTGGTCTACAACCTATGGAGATACCCGAGTTTGGCTAACAACAGCATCACTTGCTGCTACTTCGGGTCAAAAAATCAATCAAGTTCCGATTCGCAATACTAACTGTTACATTCTTTATGATCCTGCAACTAGTATCGGGGCATTACCAGCCGTTAGCTATGTTACCACTGATTGTTAATTGAATAGGCAAAAGCCCATGCAAGATTTTTTCAAAAAAAGCCTGAACATAGTGCGCTCTGCAACCGATAAAGCAACGACAGAGCTAAGCTCTAGCTATACTCTGGTCAAAGAAAAATGGCATGGTTTGCCCATATTTGTTTCAGCTGAAAAATCAGATAAATATCACGATATTCAATATGATGAAAAACACTACTTTGTCATACCTTATGAATTGTCAGAGTATAAATTTGCGTTACACACCATGCGTTGCTTACCCAATGCAGTACCTGAAATTAATAATTTACCCAAAAGACGTATTTTTCATTTCCCCAATGAGCATTCAGAAGTCATGCTTAAAAACTATATGCGTCAGTCTGCCGAGGAAATGGTCAGG
The DNA here is from genome assembly GCF_024585285.1 of Colwellia sp. M166. Classification (NCBI taxonomy): domain Bacteria; kingdom Pseudomonadati; phylum Pseudomonadota; class Gammaproteobacteria; order Alteromonadales; family Colwelliaceae; genus Colwellia; species Colwellia sp. M166. The sequence goes on along the minus strand of NZ_CP040755.1, from coordinate 2,679,256 downwards.
GATAACAACAACGGTAAACAAAATAGTCTCGAATCATTAGCAAACCAAATAGACGCATTAGACAAAAAGTTAACATACGGCATGTTGTTGGTTGGCGGACTTGCTGCGATTGTAAATCCGTTGTTCGGAGCCGGTATTGCCGCTAAAGCTTTACTGCCCAGTGTTGGCGGTTTATTGAATAAATATGGCCTAAGGCCGACAGGTGAAAAACTTAATCAATACCAACTTGATAAATCAATCAAAGCTGCTGAAGAGCATATAACAAAAGAATTTGAGCAATCCAACACCCTACAAGTGATTAACCCTATTTACAACAGTTAGAGCTAACCTTGAGAACAACAGAATCTCAATACGACCCTTTAACAGGTCCTAATTTTTCAGCGGGTAGTATTACCGAGTTAGCGCATGACAGATGGCGAGAGCTCACAGAAGTCGCCATCTGTCATGTTTACAAAGAAGCTTATGAAAATCCTGTTCTGCACGAGCAAGCTAAGCTGGGTCCGGAGAATTTAAGATGGCTAAAAATAATGTTCGAAGTAAACAATAAAACAAAATAACGCTCGTCTGTCGTTAATCCAACGAAAATATAGTCAAAATATTTTAAATGAACTTAGCACTAATCTTGTAACTTTAATGCCATGGTATTAAGAAACAATCTTGGATCGGTAATTTTTTCCAACATTGACCTATCAGGCAAGCAATCATCATCAACATAGTCGACATAATCTGCAGATGAATCAAAAACTAGAATATCTAATGCTAATCTATCCAAGCCATATAAACCACGGTGGATCATATCAGCCGAAAACACCAATAAATCCCCCGCCGCTAAAGTGATTTTTTTCCCGGTCGAGAGGTTTTCACTACTCTCTCGTCCTCGCTCTTCTTGACGGACATTAAACTCTTCTTCATTATCCCAGCGTTTATGCGTACCTGGCACTAATTCCATACCAAGCTCGTCAAATAAGGGCACTCGAAGATGTAAAACTTGCGTCTCGTGGATAACTTTCTTTTGCCCTTCAACGTCATAATCATATTGACAATCACGATGCCAGAAATCTTTTTGCTGACGATTAACAGGGTTAAAAAATAATTGGGTGTTCATAAATGCCGGTTTACTCGCGATAACCGCTTCAACAATATTCATGATTTTTTTTGAGCTAATAAAATTAAACAACTGCACCCGATCGTCAGATGCTAAATATTGACTGCCGGTAATTAACGAAGAATTAAAAGCTTCTTGTTGATAGAACTCAGCATTATCCTGTTTCCATAATTCATGAAATTTTAATATAACTGTCCTTAGCGACGCTATTTCACTCGCACTAAAATAATTCCTAATAACAAAATAGCCTTGTTCATCATAACGACTATTTAATTGCTGTAAACTTTCTACCATGACTAAAAGTTGCCTCAATTGAAATTATAAAACCTTCACTTAACGCGACCTACTGAGCTTAATCAGTAGTCGTTAAGTTTTTCAATAAAAGATCGCATGCTTGCTTCAAATTGTTCAACTCTTCAGAGGTCATTTTCGATTTACACATCATCATATCAGGCACTTGCTCTGCGGCTTGGCGTAATTTATTCCCCGCATCAGATAAGCTAATAATTCTTACCCGTTCATCAGCTTTACTCCGCGAACGAATAACTAAGCCTTTGCCCTCCAAACGTTTCAATAAAGGCGTTAAGGTACCTGAATCTAAATGTACTTTAGCGCCCAACTCTTTCACATTCATTATTGAATCTTGCCATAACACCATCATCACAATGTATTGCAGGTAAGTGAGATCCAATTTTTTCAATAATGGCTGATAAGAGCGCGCCATTGCATTTGAAGCACTGTACAAAGAAAAACAAATTTGCTTATCCAACGTAAGGTTCGAAGATGAGTCGGGTTTTGTCATGAAATATCACCACATAAAATAGATTGTGCGCAATATACTTACTTTCACTTTAAAACTCAATTAGCATAGCCACATAAATTGCGCACAATAAAAATGTACGCAATTAAAACACATAAACCTTAAGTTAACAAAATCAAAGCTAAGAAAATATGAGCGCTGCATATCAACAAATGTATCAAGCGGATTTTCATATTTGAAAGCCATAATTTTAAGAAAAATCACCAGTCTTTAATCGCAAGAAAAAATTATCTATTACTTGGATACCTTCAAGGGTATCAACAAGCTCTATTGCTGTTTTTCCATCAAAATCAATTCTAGGCGAGCATAACCATGTGCTTATTTTTTGATCTAAAACAAATAATTTAGAGTAAAGGCTTTACTTTTATAGAGTGGTTACTCTATACTTGCATTGTTCTCTTTAGAACACCTGTTGTATTAATTTTGAATTCTAGCTTCCCCAAGCTAATTATACCGATGGCCATTTTTGTCATCGGTTTTTTTCTGCCTAAATTTCTTCTTTTCAGCTAATTTTCTACTAATAAGCATGCTCATATTGGGTTAGCACTCATCAAACTAAAAATAATATTATACCAAGTCTATTAATTTACTTGCTACTGACGCAGTAAAAAGTAATTAATGTGCTTGAATTTAATTAGCACAGCTACTAATGCAAATTATTTTTTAACTTTCCGGTCTATTGTTAAACAAGATGTAAAAGGATAGTGCTTCATTCTATAGCTTGGCTAAATCATGAAGTCTTCACTACATAACTCAAGTAACCAAGGAGATCTTATGTCAAAATATATAAAATCGAGCGATGCTATTACTAACTTAACTTCTGAGCAGTACCGTGTAACGCAAGAAAATGGCACCGAACGTCCTTGGACTGGTGAGTTGCTCGAAAATACCGCCCCGGGTATTTATGTTGATGTAGTTTCTGGAGAGCCTTTATTTGCCTCAGCTGATAAATTCGACTCAGGTTGTGGTTGGCCAAGTTTTAGTAAACCGATTGAAGCGATTAACGTGAATGAGCTTACCGATGATACCCATGGCATGTTACGTACAGAAGTTCGATCAACCCATGGTGATAGTCACTTAGGACATGTATTTCCAGATGGACCTATTGCGCAAGGTGGTTTACGTTATTGCATTAATTCTGCTTCACTTAAGTTTATTCATCGCGATAACATGGCTGATGAAGGTTATGAAGCATATTTAGCACAAGTGGAAGGATAAAAAATGGCAATTGAACGTGCAGTATTAGCAGGTGGGTGTTTTTGGGGTATGCAAGATTTAATTCGTAAGCTACCTGGCGTAACGGAAACCTCTGCAGGCTATACCGGTGGTGAGATTGAAAACGCTACCTATCGCAATCATGGTGATCATGCAGAAGCTATTGAAATATATTTTGAAAATACGGTGATCGAGTATCGAAAAATTCTCGAGTTCTTTTTTCAAATCCATGATCCTACAACAGAAAATAGACAAGGTAATGACCAAGGGCGTGAATACCGCTCAGCCATTTATTATACAAGTGCTGAACAAAAAGCTATGGCTGAGAAAACCATTGCAGATGTTAATGCTTCAGGTTTTTGGCCAAATTCGGTGGTAACAGAAGTTGAGCCTGTAGGTGATTTTTGGCAAGCCGAAGTAGAACATCAAGATTATTTGCAGCGAGTGCCATACGGTTACACTTGCCACTTTCCAAGACCAGATTGGATATTACCCGAGCAATAATACGCTAAAGGTTTTATCACAAAAAAGCCTCGATATCCGAGGCTTTTTATTTAACAAATTGCCCCCGACTAGGAGCCAAATGTTATTCTTCAGTCAACGGTTCTTCGCTTAACTCATTAAGCAATTGAATGTTCTCATCTTGAAACCAGTCGCAGATCACAGCGTCAGCTTGTGCAGAGCCGGTACGCTTTAATGACGAAAAAGCTTGCACTTTAATATCAGCATTTAATGGTGCTAATTGCTTTTTAACGGCTAGTACTTGCGCACTTACTTTACCTTGTGACAATTTATCACTTTTCGTTAGCAAAGCTAAAACAGGTAACTCACCGTCAGCTGCCCATTGAATGAGATCCATATCAAGATCTTTCAATGGGTGTCTGATATCCATTAAGATAACCAAGCCCTTCAAACATTGACGCTTTTCTAAGTATTCGCCTAATGCTTTTTGCCATTTTTTCTTCATTTCCATTGGCACTTTAGCAAAGCCATAGCCTGGCAAATCAACTAAACGCTTGTTTTCGGCAATTTCAAAAATATTAATTAACTGCGTTCGTCCTGGTGTTTTACTAGTACGCGCAAGACTTTTTTGATTAGTTAGGGTGTTTAACGCACTTGATTTACCTGCGTTAGAGCGACCAGCAAATGCTACTTCAATACCACTATCTGCGGGTAAACGACGGATATCGGGTGCGCTAATGGTAAAAGTCGCTTTGGTTAGATGAATGGCTGTAGAAGACAAGATTTAGATCCAACAATATAAATTAAAACCACATTATATCGTTTTTTCACACTAAAGATGCAATTGTATTAAACTTTAGGCAAATTTTTTCGTTAAAAGCCCCTATAAACGACGTTAATAGTGTATCATGTCGCCAATTTTTCGGCTTATTGAAAACATTCAATAAAAACACTAAAGCATGTTGAGAGTTTTGTTATGAAACATATTCTAATTTCATTAATTTTAACACTATCAAGTATTAATATTGCTGTAGCTGCATCTGGCGATGCTGACGCAGGTAAAACTAAGGCAGCCACTTGTGCTGCATGTCATGGTTCAAACGGTATTGGCGCTAGTGATAGCTACCCAAATTTGGCTGGCCAACATGCTGACTATATCGTTAAGCAATTAAAAGCTTTTAAAGCTGGCGATCGTAAAGACCCCCTTATGAGTCCAATGGCTGCACCTTTATCTGAACAAGATATGGCTGACGTTGCGGCTTATTTCTCTGCTTTACCACGAGGCGGTGCAAGCCAAGATACTGGCTCTGCAGATGCAGGTAGTGCAGTAAGCGCAGCGCCGGTTGCTTATGTACCTAACCCAGCGGCGGGTAAAAGTTTATATGAGCTAGGCGATGCTTCACGAAACATTGGCGCATGTATTGGTTGTCATGGCAGCGAAGGTAACAGTGAGGTATTAATTTACCCTAACCTAGCTAATCAACACCCAGAATATATTGCTAAGCAATTAATGAACTTTAAAAAGAAAGATCGTGTTAACTACGCAATGAACCAATTTGCTGGTGCTATGACCAAAGATGATATTGCTGACATGCAAGCCTACTTTGCTGACCCAGCAGCTGTTGCCAATGTAGTTTCACGTAAGGTAATGCCGGCAGCACCTGTTACAGCTGAAGTTATTGCTGGTAAAGCTAAGGCAGCTACTTGTGCAGCATGTCATGGCGCTGACGGTAATAGCCCCGTTGCCATTTACCCGAAACTTGCCGGCCAAAGTGCTGACTACATCATTAAACAATTACAAGAATTTAAAGCTGGAACACGTAAAGACCCTGTTATGGCTCCTATGGCTGCCGCATTAAGCGAGCAAGACATGTTAGAAGTTGCTAGTTACTTTGCTGCACAAAAAATTGCTGTCGCTGATTTAGCAGGTTCAGAAGCAGGTAAGAAACTTTACTTTGGTGGTAACGTAAAACGTAAAATCACCGCTTGTGTTGCCTGTCATGGAGTTAGCGGCAAAGGTATGAACAAAGCTGGCTTCCCAACCATTGCCAGCCAAAACGAAGCTTACTTAAAAGCACAGTTGATGAAGTTCAAAAAAGGTGAGCGTAATAATGATTACAACACCATGATGCAAAGTGTTGCTTCTAAACTGTCAGCAAACGACATTGATGAGTTAGCCAAATACATGGCATCAATGAAATAAGCTTTGATAAAAAAGCACAAATAATAATAAGCAGCGTTTATCGCTGCTTTTTTATTACTAAAAATAGCAACAACTGTTGATCTATTTACAGGTTAGTAAACATTTAGTTGATTTTTTTAACCGCAATATTTCACTCTGATTAAATTCGTGTAGAATGCCAAAGTTATATCGTTAACTATTTTTTAATAGCAAAAGATTTATCATATATTTTTATTTCAATGACAAGCAGAGACTAAACTAATGAAAAAAATTATCATGACTGTTTTACTAGGATTAAGTGCAGTGGTTACTGCCAATGCCGCACAAGGCGATGCCGAAGCAGGCAAAGGCAAAACAGCTATGTGTGCTGCTTGTCATGGCCCTGACGGCAACAGTTTAGTTCCTATGTATCCTAAATTAGCCGGACAAAGTGCGAGCTACTTAGTTAAACAACTGACTGAATTTAAACTGGGTATGACATCTGCTGGTAAATCAGGTCGTGTTGACCCAGTAATGGGCGGTATGGCAATGGCCCTTAACGAACAAGATATGGCTGATGTTGCAGCATTTTATGCTAGTCAAAAAAGTACAGCCGGTAGCGGTACTGCTAATGCTGAAGGTAAAAAACTTTACTTAGGTGGAAACGCTGAAATGGAAGTTACCGCATGTGTTGCCTGTCATGGTATCAATGGTAAAGGCATGCCAAGTGCTGGTTTTCCTGCCCTTGCCAGCCAGAATGCTGAATACTTAAAAATTCAGCTAGAAAAATTCCGCAGTGGTGATCGTAACAATGATCCTAACGCCATGATGCAGGGTATCGCAGCAAATTTGACGGATGAAGAAATTACCGCCTTATCACAATATATGTCATCACTAAAATAATAATACCAATAGTTTCAAGCTTATGATTAAAAAAAAGCAGCATAATAGCTGCTTTTTTATCAGCTAAAGTGATACCAATTTTATTAAATTTATTCCCACCTCAGAGCTGCATTAGTAAGCTTAGAACAAACAAAATTGATTAAACATAGTCACTCTATCTTTCGTCAATTTTGTGATGTTATCAGTTTACTAATCAGCTCCCAAGGGCAAGTTTAAAAGGTTTGTATCCTACGTGATTGATTTAGAGAACAACCATTGGCTCTAATAACCAACAACTACAGCTTATTTCAGATTACTTATTTAATCACTTAAAAAGCATATTTAAAGCCAATGGTTAATAGATCTGTGCCGTCATAACTTTCATACGAAGCTTCAATACTCGTTTTGTCATTGATTTGTTTACCAACACCACCACCAAAACCAAATTCCCAGTTATCGTCACTACGCGAAATACCGTTATTACTGGCTTTAATATCTAGATTTGCATAGGAAGGCATAGCATATAAATATACGCCGTTATCATAATTATACTGCGCACGAATTGATAAAGCAGTGAAGCGCTTAACTTCTACTTTAACACCATAAAATTTATCATCAGAAACACCTGTACCAAGACGTAACGCTGGAATAAAAGAGAATTTACTGCCCTCTTTGGCAAGCTCGTAGGCAATAGAGCCATAAATAACACCTAGCGAAATTGACTCTCCATCATCGCTATCTGATAAGTTGGCATAACCCGCACCAGCAGACCAGTTTGCGGAGGCGGTCAAAGGTAAGGCCAATAGAGAAAGTACCATTAGATATTTTTTAAACACAATTAACTCCTTTTATTTACTAAATGTAAGTCATAAGTCGCGCATGCTAGCAAAGGCTATTTTGTTAATCAATTGTTAGAGCTTTAATACAACTAAAAAATGGTAACAAAGCATGACCTTATTAAAAGAAAGCTAAAATAAGCTGCTCCTGTCGCAGACACAGCACAACCTTTCAGGCTATGATCTAAACACTTTGTAAATGACCGGCAGCATCTAATGATAGAAATTATTCCCCCTACACAATTTAAAACCGTGCCATGGAAAAATGGTCAGGGAGAAACTATCGAAATGCTGATCAATCCCGGTGGTAGTTTAGAAAACTTTGATTGGCGATTAAGCATGGCCAACGTAGTTGAAGATGGCGTTTTCTCTAACTTTTCAGGATATACCCGCAACCTGATTTTAATTGCTGGTGACGGTATAAATTTACAGCACAACGACAATAAAATTGATCGGTTAACACGTTTACTCGATATTTCTACTTTTGACGGTGGTGATAAAACTGTCGGTAATTTGCAGAGCAATGAAATTACCGACTTTAATATTATCACTCGTACCGAGCGCATTACTACTAAGGTAAAGTGTTACCCCCAAGCAAAAAACCAAGATCTTGGCACAAGTCAGCTCTGTTTTATTTATAGTTTATTCAAAGATGCCTTATTGACTATAAACAACGACCAAAAAGTAGTGACCTTACCCGCTCAACACTTAATGCAGATAACTGACTTACCCGAAAACTACGCCACACTAACAGGAGACCACCTTATAGTGGTTTATCTAAGCGATTGCACATAGAGCTCACGTTTGAAAATAAGGTTGTTAATCGCTAGAAATACTCGTTCTAACTTTTAATTGTGATTTTTTCTTGGCACTACAGTACGCTCAAAGTACAAATCTAAGTTAACAATTAAAATTACCTATTAAGGATAGTGTTATGAGAATTAGGCATTTAATACCGATAATTAGCTTATTATTACTTTTATCGCCATTAGCAAATGCAGAATTTGAACGCAAAATTGCCATTGATGAAAGTAGTACAAGTAGCCATAGCACTAAAGTGAACGGGAGGTCATTTGACTACACAGCAACCACCGGCACTCAACCCGTTTGGGATGAAGAAGGTAATCCTACAGCTAGCCTTTTTTATACTTATTACCAAAGGTCAAAAGTAAAAAATAGAGCCGCACGTCCATTACTGATCTCATTTAATGGTGGTCCTGGCTCTGCATCAGTTTGGATGCATGTTGCCTACACTGGTCCTAAAGTACTCAATGTTGATAGTGAAGGTTTTCCGCTACAACCGTATGGCGTAAAAACGAATGAGTTTTCTATTTTAGATACTGCCGATATTGTTTTTGTTAACCCAGTTAACACCGGTTATTCTCGAGTTTTACCCAATAAAGATGGCAAAATGCCATCAAAAGCTGAGCAAAAGAAAATGTTCTTTGGCGTCAATGCTGACGTTAAATACCTAGCCGATTGGGTGAATACCTTTGTAACTCGCAACAACCGCTGGCAGTCACCTAAGTATCTGATCGGTGAAAGCTACGGTACTACTCGGGTTTCAGGTTTAGCATTAGAACTACAGTCACGTCAGTGGATGTATCTTAATGGCGTAATTTTAGTCTCACCAACGGATATTGGTATTAAGCGTGACGGCCCGGTAAAAGCGGCAAATCGCTTGCCTTATTTCGCAGCTACAGCTTGGTATCACAAAGCTTTAAGTGCCGATTTACAAAGTCGTGATTTGTTAGAGATATTGCCTGAAATTGAAAAGTTCACCCTTAATGAATACTTGCCTGCATTAGCTAAAGGTGGCTTTATTGCTGCTGACGAGAAACAACACATCGCAGAGCAAGTATCACGATATTCTGGCTTGTCAGTACAAGAAGTATTAAGAAGTAATTTAGATATTGAAACGTCATATTTTTGGAAAGAGATACTACGTAACCGTGAACAAACTGTTGGTCGTTTAGACTCTCGCTACTTAGGTATTGACGAAAAAGTTAGTGGTAGTCGCCCTGATTACAATGCAGAATTAACCTCGTGGCTACACAGCTTTACGCCAGCAATTAACTATTACTTACGCGAAGAGCTTAATTACAAAACCGACATTAAATACAATATGTTTGGCAATGTGCATCCTTGGGATAGAAGCAATAACAAAACGGGTGAAAACTTACGTTTAGCTATGGCACAAAACCCTTATTTAAACGTAATGATCCAATCGGGTTACTACGATGGCGCAACCAATTATTTTGATGCTAAATATACTTTATCGCAACTTGACCCAAGTGGAAAAATGCGTGATAGATTATCGTTTAAAGGCTATAAAAGCGGTCATATGATGTACTTACGTTACCAAGATTTAGCAGCATCTAACCAAGATATTCGCCAGTTTATGCAAGCAACATTGCCAAATAAAACCACACCGGCAAAGTATCACAGCAAGCAATAAATTATCCTGAGCAAGACTCGAAAAAATAATTACCATAAAAATGCCAGTCAGATTCACTGACTGGCATTTTATTAACATTTTACAGCTTTAGCTATATCTATATATCGTAGTCAATCACTTCATAACCTAGCGCTTCTAATTGTGGTTTTAAGGTTTTAGCGTCGCCAACCACCACCATTAACATCTCTTTTATATTTAAGTGCTTTTTCGCTAAGGCATTAATTTCTTCTTTGCTAATATTTTTAACAATTTCATTGCGCTGTTTAACAAAGTCAGCACTAAGATTATGCTCTAAAATTTGCGCTAAGAAACTCAGCTTACTGCTCGGTGTTTCATACTTCAAAGCATCTTTCTGGTTAATTGCATTGCGCATAAAGGCCAATTCTTCATCACTAATACCTTTATCAGCATAGTGTTGAATTTCTTTCACAAACTCAACAATCGACTTATCAGTGACATCAGCGCGTACTTCAGCACTGGCAGTATATACGCCTGAAAACTTATCACCGTAGAAATAAGAACGCGCACCGTAGGTATAGCCTTTGTCCTCACGTAAATTTAAATTAATGCGACTGTTAAAAGCGCCACCCAATGGAAAGTTCATTAAATAAGCACGATAGTACTCACCCGTCACATCTTGGGTCAATGAACGCTTACCAATACGAATAGCTGATTGCGCCGCATTATCTTTGTTAACTAAATAAATAACCCCCGCTTTAGCCGTTGAATCAGGTAAGTTAAGCAACAACTTTTCACCTGCACCGGTTAAAGGCTTAAATATAGCTAATGACTTTAAAACACGGTCTTTGGCTAAATCAGATACTAGTATTATTTCACTGCCTTTTGGCTGTACTTGTTGCTCATAAAGTGCTTTTACATCAGCCAACTGAATATTATTCAATGACGCTTCTGAACCCGCGCTAGAAATTGCGGCAATGTTATCAGCATGTAGTAATTGACGATAAGCCGTTGATGCTAAATAGCCAGCGTCTTTTTTACCATTAATAGCGCCTTGAATTGCATTACTTTTATTGCGCTGGAATTCATTGGTTAAGAATGCTGGTGCGGTTAGTTTTTCATAAACTAATGCAAGCGTTGCATCTAAGTGCTTAGTTAAAGTGTTTACATTAATGGCTAAATAACTATTGCCTGCAGAAATGCCTACTGAGGCACCTAGCTTTTGTAACTCCTTACTCATGTCCTCTGCACTGCGTTTAGTTGTCGATTCATTCAACATTGCAGCCATAAGTGAAGCGGTACCGGCTTTGTCTTTACTTTCGTAATAATGACCGGCAGGTATTTTAAGCAATATTGAGGTGGTTGGTGTTTCTTTACTTTGTGTCGCTAAGATTTTAATACCATTCGCAAAAGTTTCTTGCCACATTTGCGGTACATCGACGGCTTTATTCATCCCTGCTGTTGGCATAATACTGCGATCAAAGTTATCTATGGCTTTACGTATTTTTAAGTCGCTATCCGTTGTTTGAGCCAGTTCAGGAGTAACTCGTGTTGGTGGCGTAAAGTTATCTTCAGCAGCAACTAAGTTCATTTGTCCTTTTGGCACTACACTCATGATCACGCCATGTTTATCTTTAAGATATTTTTTATAAACACGCATCACATCGGCTTTCGTTACTTCGGCATAACGGGCAATGTCTTGCTCAATATAATTGGGATCACCTTTAAACGTTTCATTAGCCGCTAATTGACTAACCTTACCTGCTACACTTTGTAAGCCAAAAACAAAATTAGCTTCCATTGCCGCTTTCGCTTTTATTAAGTCATCATCTTCAACACCACGAGTTTCAAATTCAACTAAACTATCGCGAATAATTTTTTCCATATCTGCCAAGGTTTTTCCTGAAGCGGGATGTGGTAACGCTAATAGATTAAAAGTACAGGCAAGTTCTGCACATGGATGACTGACTGAGGCTTGTACGGCTAATTGGTTTTTCACTAAGTTTTTATAAAGTAATGATGTTTTGCCACCACCTAAAATGCTCGACAGTAAATCCAATGCAGCTTCATCTTCATGCCTAACACTCACTGTCGGATAAGACATATATACTAAGGGTAAATGGACATTATCTTCCATAGAAATATAACGATCAGCATTGATAGTAAAACTTGGTTTTTCTGGCATTTTCACTTCAGGACCACGTGGAATACTGCCGAAATACTTATTTACCATGGCTAAGGTTTTTTCCACATCAACATCGCCACCTATGGTTAAGGTGGCGTTATTTGGCCCATACCAACGTAAGAAAAATGCTTTTAAGTCATTAACATTTACACGATTAAGATCTTCAATATAACCAATGGTTTGCCATGAGTATGGATGACCTGCTGGGTACATAGCTTGTCCGACACGCTCACTCAATAAACCGTAAGGACGATTGTCGTAGCTTTGACCCCGTTCATTTTTTACCGTTTCACGCTGTATTTCAAATTTTTCTTGGGTTACCGCATCAACTAAAAAGCCCATACGATCCGCTTCTAACCAGAGCATCTTCTCTAATTGGTTGGCCGGTACCGTTTGAAAATAATTGGTACGATCACTGTTTGTTGTACCATTCATGGTACCACCAGACTCCGTCACTATTTTAAAGTGTTCGTCATCAGCAACGTGTTCTGAACCTTGAAACATCATGTGTTCGAAAAAATGGGCGAATCCCGACTTACCGAGCTCTTCTCGGCCAGAGCCAACATGGTAAGTCATATCAACATGAACCAAAGGGTCTGAACTATCTTGATGCAAAATTAATGTCAAACCGTTATCAAGCACATATTTTTGATATGGAATAACAGTTTTCCCCTCTTGTGCTTCAACCTGTTCAATAAAGCTCATTCCAGCAACTTTAACTGCTGAAGCTGTACTATCAACCGTATTGGTATTTTCGCAGGCAACTAAAAAACTGAGTAATAATGGTAAGGTCCATTTTTTCAAAATATTTTCCTCTATTCAATCATAGCTAATTGTGAACTGAGGGTAATATATCGTTATTAGCCGCAAGTACAATAGCTTAGCGCTATTCAATGAAATAATTGCGTAATTAACAGCCTTAATAGCCCACATCGAACAATGTAATGGCTAAGTTGTGTTGAATCTAGTTGAGTTGAATCTAGTTGAGTTGAGCAAAATTATTCTGCGATATAATGGCAAGCAAACTATAAAGCGCACGATTATCGCTAGTGATTACTTTCTAATTTTCATAATACTATTTATACAATCCAAATATATCAATTTTAGCTCAAGTGAATTTTAAGCAATAAAAAAGCAGCTCTCGCTGCTTCTTTGATATTGTACTGTTCGAGTTACTCTTCTTCAGTTGTTTCAACTGATTCTTCAGTTTGCTCTTGTTCTGCTACTGGTTCGTGACCTTCGCCACCACATTGACCACAACATCCCATAATAATTCTCCGTTGTTTAAATATGCCCTCATCATACTTAATGGAGATAATGCATTATTGATCAAAATCAGTTAAAGCTAATTAATTTAGTTAGTCGTTGATAAATAAAAATTTAAATTTTCAATTTTTTTCATACCCAGCACTCGCTAGCTAAAAAACATGCTGAAGTAGTGCTAAGTTAGCAATTAAGACCATAACCGCAAACTAAACAATTGTTTATTTTCTTGTTAACTAAAGTGCATAAGCATGCAACTTCATGTAATAAAACTACATGAGTTGCCGTTTATAAAACATTTACATCACATTTTATGACAGCAAAAAAAAAGCCGACAACTAAGTTATCGGCCTATAAGCTATGAGGAAAGCTAGAATGTTCAAAATTATTACAACAAGTGTTCGCGTTAGGAACAAAACGATTATAGAGTAATTATTCTAAGACTGTAAAGCATATTGTGTAATTTTTTTACATTTTGTTTTAATTTTAACGTGTGAATACTGCTAACTAATCTAAAATTTTAACTTTTGGGTAAAAAAAGGCCTCTAGAAAGAGGCCTAAAAAATACACATTATGAAGGGATCACTCAGTGTTATATAATAAGAGCGTGCTGCAACTGAATAAATTTCAGCCAGTAGTTAATAATCCCAGCACATTTACATTAATCGCTAATGTGCTTGTTCCCAGTTATCACCGATACCCGCTTCAGCAATCAGCGGCACACTCATGGTAATAGCATTATTCATAATATCGACTAAACTCGCCGTCGTTGCTTCTACTATGTCTTGATGGATTTCGAAAATTAGCTCATCGTGTACTTGCATGGTCATTTTTATTCTCTGATCATTTTGCTCTAATATCCAAGCGTCCACCGCTAACATGGCTTTTTTAATGATATCTGCTGCTGTACCTTGCATTGGCGCGTTAATCGCCGCACGTTCAGCCGCTTTTTTCCGCATAGCATTTTTTGCTTTAATATCAGGTAAATAAAGTCGACGACCAAATAAAGTTTCGACATAGCCTTTTTCTGTCGCTTTTTGACGGGTGTCTTCCATGTACTGAGACACATTCGGATAACGTTCAAAGTATTTATCCATATATGCTTGTGCTGTATGACGAGGAACATTCAGCTGTTTCGCCAGACCAAATGCTGACATGCCATAAATTAAGCCAAAGTTAACCGCCTTAGCACTACGGCGTTGCTCACTGGTTACTTCATCAAGTGGCACGGCAAATATCTCTGCTGCCGTTGCTTTATGCACATCTTTACCTTCTGAGAAGGCTTTAACAAGACCTGGGTCATCTGATAAATGCGCCATAATCCGTAATTCGATTTGCGAGTAATCAATAGCAACAATTTTATGCTCTGGTGGGGCAATAAAGGCCAGACGTATTTTACGTCCTTCTTCACTACGAATAGGAATGTTTTGTAAATTTGGATCGGTTGAAGATAAACGCCCCGTTGCCGTCACGGCTTGATGGTACGAAGTGTGAACTCGGTTAGTTTTCGGAACAACCAGTAAAGGTAATTTATCGGTATAAGTAGACTTTAACTTACTTAAGCCTCGGTTTTCTAAAATCACTTTTGGTAAGGGATAATCTAAGGCTAATTCTTGCAACACTTCTTCGGCGGTTGAAGGTGCGCCTTTAGGGGTTTTCTTAATAACCGGTATTTTTAACTCTTCAAACAATATCACCTGCAATTGCTTAGGCGAACTTAAGTTAAAGCTTTTGCCAGCTAAGTTGTGTGCTTCAATTTCTAACTCAGATAAACGCGTACCAATTGACTGGCTTTGTTGATCTAACATATCGCAATCAATTAGCACACCATGCTGTTCCATACGTGCAAGCACAGGTAACAAGGGCATTTCAATTTCGTCGAATACGGAAAGTTGTGAAGGCACTTTCGCTAACTGCGGATAAATTGCTTGGTGCAAACGTAAGGTAATATCAGCATCTTCTGCGGCGTAATGTCCGGCTTTTTCAATATCAATTTGATTGAAAGTCAGCTGCTTTGCACCTTTACCCGCAATATCTTCAAAATGAACGGTTTTATAACCTAAGTATTTTTCCGCTAAAGCATCCATATTATGACGCGTGGCGACACTATTAAGGCAGTAAGATTCAAGCATGGTATCAAAAGTTATACCTTGCATAGCAATACCATAGTGCGATAACACATTGGCATCGTATTTTAAGTTTTGCCCAACTTTAGCCACTGTTTTACTTTCTAATAACGGTTTGAGTTGCTCAAGGACCCAATTAAGCTCAAGTTGCTCTGGCGCATCTAAATAATCATGATTTAAAGGCACATAAGCGGCTTTGCCGACTGCTAAACAAAATGACAAGCCGACTAATTCTGCCTTCATATAGTTAACGCTGGTGGTTTCAGTATCGAAAGCAAAAAGCTCGGCACTTTTTAGCTTTTCAAGCCAAACACCAAAACTTGCTTTATCAAGTACAATGTCATATTCAGCGTCAACATCAGCAGGCAATTCAGCTACTGCCTCATCGCTTTCAGCAACCGCTACTTTTGTTTTATCATCGCCAGAGTTTAAGTCTGCCAGTAAACGCTTAAGTTCGAATTGTTGGTACAGTGACTTGAGTTTTTCAACATCAGCAGCTATCGGCTGCAATTCTGTTACCGTTTGTTCAAGTTCAACATCGAGTCGAATAGTAGCCAGCTCATAAGAAAGCGGTAATTGTGGTAAAGCGGTACGTAAGTTTTCACCAACCTTACCTTTTACTTCATCAGCATGCGCCATCACCTCTTTTAAACTAGGGTGCGCAGTTAACCATTTTACTGCCGTTTTAGGTCCACATTTTTCAACGCCTGGAATGTTATCAACTTTATCGCCCATTAAGGCAAGATAATCAATAATTTGATCTGGGCGAACACCAAATTTTTCAATAACGCCGGCCTCGTCCATTTCGACATTGGTCATGGTATTAATTAAGCGTACATGTTGGTTAACCAACTGCGCCATATCCTTATCACCAGTAGAAATAACGGTTTCCATACCTAAGGCTGTCGCTTGCTCTGACAAGGTACCAATAACATCATCAGCTTCAACACCTTCAATAACTAATAAAGGTAGGCCCATAGCAGCAATTATTTCATGTAAGGGTGCTATTTGTGTACGTAAATCATCCGGCATTGGCGGTCGATTAGCTTTATATTCAGGGTACATGTCATTACGAAAGGTTTTTCCTTTGGCATCAAACACCACAACAACATTACCGTTTGGATAGTCTTTTTTCAGACTTCTGATCATATTCAACACCCCGGTAATAGCACCGGTAGGTTGACCGTCTGATGTCGACAAAGCTTGCAAATATGGTACGTGATATGCGCGGAATAAATAAGATGAACCATCGACTAAAATTAGCGGTGATTGGTCAGAAGTTGGCATGATAATTTTTTGACTGGGAGAAAGATTTGCTAAGCATGCCATAATCAGCAAATTCTCTCTAGCAATTCATTTAAATTAGTCACATCAATTAGTGACAACTGTGGATAAGTATGTTGAAAAGCACGATGAAAAGCCATAAAGATCTAACGAACTTTACGGAAACCTAAGTTTAACTCACTGTAATTATTGAAAAAAGGTAAGTCAAAAATCCTTTTCATATATTTATTGTTATTTTTTTATTATGTGGATAAATAAATACACATGCTTAAACCATGCTGCTCAATTAACGAGCAACTTAAATAAGCGAGCTAAGAGATTACCAGAAAACGGCATCATTACCAGACAATTGTTAAACTATTTTTACCGCTTTATGATGCCTAGAAATAACAAAAAAACATAAGCTATATTTGGCAAGGGCTAGCTTAATTTTGTTAATTAAACTTTATGAGAAATTAAATTTTTTCTCGTGATAAATGATCATTTAATTTTTACATTAGCGGTAATAAAAGTGATAAATACCATAGAAATCGATTTTTAAATTAGCGGGAACTTATAGCAATATAACAAAACGACTTATTAGCATTGCATGACAATCAATTGTCCAATTTACTATCACTTTTCCTAAAATAATATTAAAGAAAGCGGCTAATAGACCTTAGTAGCACTAAATTCTAGCCGACGGAAAAACAGTATTTTGACACCTTCAACGCTAATTTATGTATTTTCATTGGTGCCTTTGAATACAGTTTCTGCCTTGAGCCTTAGCACTCAACAACGCTTGGTCAGCATGCTCAATCAATGATGGTATGTTTTTATCATGTTCTTGCAACGATGCTGCGCCAATGCTCACAGTGACACACAAGTCACCCTTGTCGGTAACAACCGGTAAGTTAGCAATACTCGCTAGAATACGCTCAGCAATAACCATCGCGTCTTCCAACGTGGAATTGGGAAGAACGACGATAAACTCTTCACCGCCATAGCGGCCAACTGAATCATAAGGACGCACAGATTGCTTTAGACGACCAGCAACATCACTGATCACTTTGTCACCAACAAGATGGCCATATTCATCGTTGATGCGTTTAAATTTGTCAATATCGATCATTAATACACTGAGCCACTGACTATTTCTTCTGGCACGGTCGAACTCAATTTGAGCGACTTCCATCACCTTTCTACGCATAAGTAGTTGGGTAAGCTCATCTGTTGAAGCTAGCATTTCCAGTTCAATATTTTTTTCATTCAGCAGTTTATTGGCATTTTTAAGTACCTCACTCCAGTAAATAATTGCTTTATAAATCAGAAATATCAGAGCGACCATCACGGCAAGTAAGATAAAAAGAGGATAGGACATGCCACTAATAGCATTGTCGATAGTAAGAAGGCTTGCTTGGCTCATTGATGTACTTTTTAACCGAGCCAACTGCTCAATGCTGATAAAACGGGCCGTGGCAACATAACCGACTAACACAGTAACAAAAGCGATTGTCGCCAGTGTGAGTACTCTATATGACACAACCCGCTTTACTGAATTTGGTGAGTGCAATGCCGCACTAAGCTTAAGAACAACAGGACTGAAAAAATACAATACCGGCAAGACGATAAAAGTAGTCTGTAACCATCCGCCTACCCACCAACCTTGCCAAACCGGAAGTGCATTGTTAAGTCCTACTTTATTCGCAAATGCCCAAATAAATGACCCCGAGGAACCTGCTAGAGAAGCCACCAAAGAAATAAGCACAAAGCCAATGAGAGAAACAAACACATTAATCTTGGTATGTTTAGGTAGAATAGACAAAGATAAATAATAAAATGCCAAGCTGAGTGGATTGGCAAAGGAGAATAACAAAATCCAGCCCAACGGCATACCTCCAACATATGCAACCAAAAAAGTCGCAAGATAAGCTGGAATTGCTGCCCAAAAATAGCCAAACCAGAAAACGATCGGCACACAAAGTAACATTGGAATATAGACAGTAATGTAAATTGACATGCCACTAAGTGATAACTCCAGACCCGTCCATTCCAGATAACGAGTGATTACACTTGATGGTACAATTATCGCACAACCTAAAAGCCAGAAAAGCACGAAATCACGAGCTTTTCCACCCTGTCTGAGCATGGCTAATGGCTTAAACGGAATGTTGGCAAAACTGCTATTTGTCTCAGTCAATTTAATTACCTCTTCCATATATTAATGACTAGTGGCATTCATATTTCAACTTGATTTAAGTAACATGATATTGCAATTCCCAAGAGCTAAATAATGAATATAAGTTAACATCTGATCGCTTATATCATGTTAGGTTATATAGCTAAAGCACCTTATGTCCTACCCTTTGTTTGCGGTTCAGAGCTTATCGCATTCTCACCAGGGCATTAACTTCTCCAACAACATTATTAAATGGCTAACAATAACAGCCGTTAGGTTTGACTAAAAAACTACCGTAAAAATACTATTGCAGATACCACATAACAACAAGGTTAATAGTTTTTCCAGCGTTTACAAATCTACACAGTAGGTTTTCCAGACACCATTAATTCATAGTATCAAACTCTTCGGTTGAGTTTGGGTGAATAACAACCGTACAATCAAAGTCAGCTTTTGTTGCGCCGATTTCATTGCTATGGCAAAGCCCTGCAATAATTCATCAATACAAAAATAAACCATGAAAAACAAAG
This sequence comes from Colwellia sp. M166, assembly GCF_024585285.1. Classification (NCBI taxonomy): domain Bacteria; kingdom Pseudomonadati; phylum Pseudomonadota; class Gammaproteobacteria; order Alteromonadales; family Colwelliaceae; genus Colwellia; species Colwellia sp. M166. Next base: position 2,659,813 of record NZ_CP040755.1, on the reverse strand, counting down.
GTTTTCTTATTTTCTAAGGCAAACTAATTTTATTCTAGTTGGCTCGCGATAGCCCTCACTAATCGCTTGATATAAGAAGATAAATTGAGAGCTATACACTTCAACTTATCATCACCGCATTCAGCAATAGCTTCTTACTTTGATATCCCGACAGTAACAATAACCGAATGACCAAACACCACTGTCGCTATATTGGAATAATTTAAATGGTGATTAGATTTGTTATCTAATAAACGTCACATAAGCGGCGCGCTGCTGCAACATCAGCAGGCGTTAGCAATGAACGGAAGTATTATCGCTGGCAGGCTTACGACTTATAAGCTATCAACTGGCCTGTTATTGCCAATTGACGTCATTAAAATATTTTGGATATTCTTCTAGTGCTTGAAGAATCATAACCGCGCCTGATTTTTTATTCTCAGCATGCTTAATTAAGTCGTTCCCTTGCATTATTTTTGCAAGTAAGACATGAAGCTGTGCGTCAGCTTTAGGGGCTAGTTGGCAATTTTCGAATAAAAAATTCAGTTGCTTATCAAACGCTGATGCTAAGGCTAAAAATTGAGTTTGAGAAAATTTATCATAATGGATAGCATCAAGATTCACCATTAATTGTTGTTGAATACTGACCATACCGATATGTAAACTCTGATCGATTTGCCACTTAGCACCATGGTTTAACTGCAATGCTTGTTGATTGCTATGCTGGTGCTGATGTTCTTCAGCAACCGTTGAGTAACTTAATAGGCAATTAAATATTATTGCGGTGAGTAATACATAACGTGTAGACAGCATTTTTACTCTCATATTTGTTGTACTAAGCAGATTTGATTTATTGTACAACCTCGCATTAGAGTAACAAGCGTAAAACAAGAAAAATGCGTTAAAGCTAGTTAAGATCAATTAATACCTTGTAGAAATGAAGATTGTAGGCCGTTAGCTTTAACTTAACGCGATTAAACCATGCTCCTAAGTTTCTTTAATGTAATGAATACTCGCTAGCCTTAACAAGCTAAATGCTTACTCAAACGGCATAAGTAAGGTTTTTATTGCCGGGCGAAGTGCAATTAACACCGTTTCCTCAGTCAACTCAGGGTAAAGCATTTTTCTTAACAGTAAGCCTGCCATAACCGAAAAAATAACATTAACTCGACTTTCTAACTCCACAGCAGAAATTTCTTTAATTACGCTACGCTCGCTCATCAGTAACTGACACATTCTATTGCGTGCTTGCGTATCAGCATCACGTAATAACGTGGCAACTTTATTGTTGCGCCCAGCCTCTGCTAACATTTCTAAATCGACCGCACAAGCACCGGTGTCCATATGTCGTTGTACACCGACATTCAAACCATTAAGTAGTACCGTTAAAATGTCACCTGGTTGCTGTTCAAATTCTTGAAATATTGAGAACATTTCTTCCATGTCTTGCTCAATAATACTTTCTATAATCGCTTCTTTGCTGTCAAAGTAATTATAAATATGCCCTGCACTCATACCGGCTGTTTTTGATATTTCAGCCATGCCCGCACCATGAAAGCCTTTCCGGCGAAAACAATCAGCTGCCGCAGTAAGTACTTGGTTACGGCGCGCTTCAGCTAACGCAGGATCTATATGTCTTTTAGTTTTTGGTTTCATCAGAAACTCCACTACAAACCCAACAGGTTCGGCATAAAGGCATGCCCTTACAATTAAGCTAAGTTATTTAAGGCCTATAGCAAACTATAGACCTTAAAATACCATTACTGAGCTGTATTTTCAGGTTGTTAGCCACCACTACCAAGCACTTAAGCTGAACGTTTTTTGATGGAAGTATTTACTGCTCATTGTGTATGTTCCTTCGCGGTATTATCTGTTTTACCTGGAAATATTCGGCGCACGATAACGAAAAACATTGGCACAAAAACCACCACTAAAATTGAAGACGCTAGCGTACCACCAATAATAGAAATACCGAGTGCGTTCTGCGCGCCAGAGCCGGCACTAGAGGCAACAGCTAACGGTATAACACCACAAATAAAGGCCATTGAAGTCATTAAAATTGGACGTAAGCGCAAACGAACTGCAGCGATTGCAGCATCGACGACACTTAGCCCTTCCGCCATTTTATGAATAGCAAATTCAACAATTAAGATGGCATTTTTAGACGCTAAACCAATGGTCGTTAATAAGCCAACTTGTAAGTAAATATCGTTTGATAAGCCGCCGCCAAAAGCTGCCATGATCGCACCAAATATACCTAAAGGCACAATTAACATAACCGCAAACGGTACCGACCAACTCTCATATAATGCCGCTAAACATAAAAATACAAACAACAGTGATAAACCATAAAGTAACGGCGCTTGACCTCCACTTGAGCGTTCTTGATAAGAAATACCCGACCACTCAGAAGAAACACCATTAGGTAATTGCTTAACTAAACGTTCCATTTCATCCATGGCTTGACCGGTACTGTAACCCGGTGCTGCACTACCTTGAATTTCCATGGCAGAAAAGCCATTGTAACGCTCTAAACGCGGTGATCCGTACGACCAAAATGAACTAGCAAAGGCGGAGAATGGCACCATATCGCCATTATTATTGCGCACGTACCATTGATTAAGATCTTCTGGCACCATGCGTGATTCAGCTTCACCTTGCAGATAAACTTTTTTCACACGGCCACGGTCAATAAAGTCATTAACGTAACTACTACCCCACGCGGTAGAAAGTGTGCTGTTGATATCACCTTGCGATACGCCAAGCGCTTCAGCTTTTGCAAGATCGATATCAAGCTGTAATTCTGGCATATCTTCTTGTCCATTTGGACGTACTCCTGCCAATATCGGACTTTGACTCGCCATACCTAGCAACTGGTTTCTAGCCGCTAATAAGGCATCATGACCAAGACCAACACGGTCTTGCAAAAACAGATTAAAACCATTTGCCGTACCTAGCTCTACAATCGCTGGTGGTGGAAAGGCAAAGACAAAAGCTTCTTTAATAGTAGAGAAATAACCCATACCTTTACCAGCAACTGCATTAACCGATAAGTCGTCACGTTGACGTTCATCCCAGTGCTTCAAGCTAACAAAACCTATAGCTGAGTTTTGTCCTGAGCCAGCAAAGCTAAAACCTGTAACAGTAAAAATACCTTTAACCGCTTCAGACTGATCGTTCAAGTAATGATTTTCTACTTTTTTAACCACCGCTAAAGTTTGCTCTGTAGTTGACCCCGCAGGTAACATCACTTGGTTAAACAAAATACCTTGGTCTTCATCAGGTAAAAATGCCGTTGGTAAGCTTGAAAATACATACACCATGCCGCCAACAATCACGCCATAAATAAGTAAGTAACGCTTAGCATGCTTGATCATTCGGCCAACAAAGCTTTGCGCACCTGAGTTGGTTTTATCGAAGCCGCGGTTAAAGCCAGAGAAAAATTTACCTATTAATGAGTTGTCATTATGCACATGGCTAGGTTTTAATAAGGTTGCACATAATGCCGGTGTTAAAATAAGCGCCACTAATACCGAAAGCCCCATGGCGGAAACCAACGTGATAGAGAACTGTCGATAGATAACACCGGTTGAGCCACTAAAGAATGCCATCGGTATAAATACCGCAGAAAGCACCATAGCAATACCAACAAGTGCGCCTTTAATCTCATCCATAGACTTACGTGTAGCTTCCAGCGCCGAAAGTTTTTCTTCAGTCATTAAACGTTCAACATTTTCCACCACAACAATGGCATCATCAACTAGCAAACCAATAGCTAAAACCATGGCAAACATTGTTAAAGTATTAATTGAATAGCCAAAGGTGTACAAGATACCAAATGTGCCCAGCAAGACCACTGGCACAGCAATGGTTGGAATAAGCGTTGCTCTGAAGTTTTGTAAAAACAGATACATGACAACAAAAACCAAGATCACCGCTTCGATAAGAGTGTGTATAACTTTTTCAATCGATAATGAAACAAACGGCGTAGTATCATAAGGAATAACGGTAACTAAACCTTCAGGGAAAAATGGTGCAAGTTCTTTCAGCGCATCTTTAACCCCTTGAGCTGTATCGAGTGCATTTGCGCCACTGGCCAGCTTTACCCCTAAACCTGATGCTGGCTTACCATTAAAACGCGCAACAACACCATAATTTTCACCACCTAGCTCTACTCTTGCCACATCTTCAAGACGAACAATAGAGCCATCACTGTTGGTTTTTACCAAAATATTTTCAAATTGTGCAGGGGTTTGTAAACGACTCTGTGCTGTTACTGTCGCATTAAGTTGTTGTCCGGCAACAGCAGGCATTCCGCCGAGTTGACCTGCTGAAACTTGAGCATTTTGCGCACTAATTGCCGCGCTGATATCAGCAGGTGTTAATTTAAAGTTTTGTAATTTTGCCGGATCTAACCAAATACGCATAGCATATTGAGAGCCAAATAATTGTGCTTCACCCACACCATTAACACGCGAAACAATATCTTGTACATTTGACGAAACATAATCACCAATATCAATATTATTCATGCTGCCGTCTTGCGAAACAAAACCGACCACAAGTAGGAAATTACGCGCCGATTTTGCCACCACAACACCTTGCCTTTGTACTTCTTCCGGTAAAAGTGGTGTTGCTGTTGCTAATTTATTTTGTACTTGTACCTGAGCAATATCAGGATCAGTTTCGGCACTAAAAGTCAGGGTAAGTGTTGCTGAGCCACTTGATTCTGAAGTTGATGACATATACAACAAGCCATCTAAGCCTTTCATTTTTTGTTCAATGACCTGTGTAACTGAGTCTTCTAATGTTTGTGCTGATGCGCCTGGGTAGTTAGCGGTAATACTAATCGCTGGTGGCGCAATTGAAGGATACTGCGCAATAGGCAAAACCTTAATCGCTAAAATACCCGCAAGCATCACTATAATTGCCAACACCCAAGCGAATATAGGTCTATCGATAAAAAATCGTGACATTCAGATTCTCCGTTATTGCGCTTTGTTTGTAGAAGATAAAGCTGACGAGTCAACTTCAGTTGCGGTAACTGGCGCACCAGAACGAATCTTCTGTAAGCCTTCAACAATAAGTCTGTCACCTGCTTTTAAGCCATCAATGACTAACCAATTAGCGCCAACTGAACGGTCAATTTTTAACACTCGACTTTCAACGATACTCTTTGCACTTACCACAAGCGCCGTAGGCTCGCCTTTAGAATTGCGACTAACACCACGTTGCGGTACCAAAATAGCATCCGCTTTTACTCCTTCAACAATTGATGCGCGTGCATACATGCCTGGTAAGAGAAGCTTTTCAGGATTTGGAAATTCAGCTCGCAGAATTACAGATCCTGTGCTTGGATTAACGGTAACTTCAGAAAACTGTAACGTCCCTTTATGCGGGTATATTGAACCATCTTCCATAATCAACTCAACGTCTGTTTGCGTTGCAGGATCAACCGTTAATAAGCCTGATGCCAAGGCTTTTTTACGTTGAGTAAGTTCATTACTTGATTGTGTTAAATCGATATAAATTGGGTCTAGTTGCGTAACAGTGGCAAGCGCTGTCGCTTGGTTAGCACTAACTAAAGCCCCAACTGTCACACTTGATTTACTAATTTGACCACTAATCGGTGATGATACATGGCTATAATCAAGATTAATTTTTGCCGACTGTAATTGTGCTTTCGCTGTTAATAATTCAGCTCGTGCTTGTTTGTACGCTGCATCTGCCTCATCAAAGTCTTGCTGACTTACGGCTTTAATTTTTAACAGTTCACTAAAGCGAGCAGCTTTAGCTTTACTGCTCGCAATACTGGCCTCTGCTCTGGCAACTGCGGCTTCACTGGCTGCAAGTTCTGCTTCAAAAACGGCAGGATTGATTTGATAAAGCGCCTGACCTTGCTCAACCTGTTTACCTTCAACAAATAAGCGCGACTGTACAATACCACTGACTTGAGGACGAATTTCTGCAATTTGAAATGCATTTACACGCCCGGGCAATTCTTTTTTAAGTGTGAGCGCTTGGCTTTTTAACGTAACCACACCGACAGGTGTGGCTTGAGGAGCTGAAGATGTAGCTTGTTCAGCTACAACATCACACCCAGTTAAAACAACAGAACCAACGATGGCCGATAAAATTAATAGACCGAAACGGTAAAACTGCATAAATAAATACTCTTTGCATTAGAATGAACGATCATTCTAATATAAAAAAAAGCGATTTGAAATTTTTCAGAAGTTAAAAGATGTAATGAATTGTACGCACTTAATACGCTTCATAGCTGAGTTACCCATGGGTTTGCCATGCCACCCGTCATTAAGCAAACTTCAGCCGATACTGTGAATAGAAGTGTTTGAAATAATAAGCAAATAATTTCAATTAGCTTTTGCATATGAAAAGCCCGAGATGACGTTACAAGAATGATGATGAAAGAGTTACGTTGCGTAAATTTTACTGAGGACAAAGTCGTTTAGAACCCTATTATCTAGAGTTCTAAACATCTGTTCATGATTTTCTAAACGAACGATCAAGCTACCTAATAATCTGTGGTTACATAGTGACAAATTCTTCTGCTGACGTTGGATGAATCGCCACGGTATTATCAAAATCAGCTTTTGTTGCGCCCATTTTCATAGCGACAGCAAAACCTTGCAGTAATTCATCACTACCAAAACCAATACTGTGAATACCGACTATTTTTTCTTCTTTACCAGCACAAACTAATTTCATGCGAGTCGGATCGCGATAATCTTCAGTTATCGCTTGATATAATGCGGTGAATTGAGAGTTATAGACTTTAACTTCATCAACACCGTACTCTTCAATCGCTTCTTTTTCTGACAAACCAACCGTGCCAATTACCGGATGACTGAAGACTACTGTCGCTATATTTGAGTAATCTAAATGCTCGTCAGGTTTATTGTTAAATAAGCGTTCACATAAACGACGACCTGCCGCAACAGCAACTGGCGTTAACTGCGCGCGGCCAGTATTGTCACCCACCGCATAAACACCGGCGACGTCAGTATTTTGATATTTATCTGTTGGAATAAAACCACGTTCGTCGAGCTTAATACCTGTTGATTCAATATTAATGTTATCAGTGGCAGGCTCTCGGCCAATCGCCCAGATTAGAGTGTCTACAGGTCCAACAGTTTTACCGTTTTCTAAATGAATTGTCAGCGTGTTATCACTATGCTTTTCAATCCGCGTTGGTACGCTCATGGTATGCAGCGTTGGACCATGTTTGGCCATTTGTTCCACTAACGTATCACTGAGCATGTCATCAAAACCGCGCAATGGTTTTTCTTTACGTACCAATAAGTGTGATTCACTGCCTAATGCGTGTAACACGCCCGCAAGTTCAACTGCTATATAACCGGCACCTACCACCGCTACTTTCTCGGGTTGTTCGGTTAGTGCAAAAAAACCATCGGAATCAATACCGTACTCTGCACCTTCGATGCTTGGGCGACTTGGGCGTCCACCTGTGGCAATCGTAATATGCTCAGCGGTATATAAAACACCATCAACCTCTACCGTGTTTTTATCAACAAACTTAGCAAAACCATCAATCACAGTAACGTCGTTACTGGCAAAACCACGCGCATAAGCCGCATGAATACGTTCGATATAAGCTTCTCTGTTTGCGACTAATTTCGACCAGTCAAAGTTTTGCAATGGCGCTTTAAAACCATAATCATTAGCGTAATGTAATGCATCGGCAATTTGTCCGGCATACCACATGGCTTTTTTCGGCACACAACCGACATTCACACAAGTACCACCAATATGTTTAGCTTCAATAATTGCCGCTTTTTTACCTAAACGCGCTGCTCGGTTTGCTGAAGCAATGCCGCCACTGCCAGCGCCAATTGAAATGTAGTCAAAATGTTGTGTCATATTAATATTCCTGTGTGATTATGATTTATTATATTGGACTTAAAAAACAAAAATTCAAGCATAGCTATCAACATAGCTAATTTATAACGTCTAAATGATATTAGATTGACATGATATTGAAGCTATAAATTTCAAATTTTGATCACTAGTACCAAATAGTGACAGCTAAACCTTGATTATCGACTGCTTTGCCATTACATCTAGACCATAACCTAGCTAAAATGCGAATTTCATGACCAATCCATTATTACAAAATACATCATTACCACAATTCTCTAAAATCAAACCAAAGCATATTAAACCTGCGGTTGAAGAAGCTATAGCCAATTGTAAAAATACCATTGCAGATGTGTTAGCTAACAATACGCCATTTACTTGGGCTAATTTAGTTGCACCTATTGATGAAGTTGATGACGTATTAGGTAAGTTATGGTCGCCCATTTCGCATATGAACTCAGTGGTTAACAGCGATGAGCTGCGCGATGCTTATGAGTCATGTCTGCCACTTTTATCTGAATATGGCACGTTTGTTGGCCAACATGCTGGCCTATTTGCCGCTTACCAGCAATTAAGTGCAAGTGATGAATTTAGCCAGCTAAACACAGCGCAACAAAAAGTGATCACTAATGCCTTAAGAGACTTCAAGCTTTCTGGTATCGCGCTGAACAGTCAAGATCAAAAACGCTACGGTGAAATTTCTGCCCGTTTATCTGAACTTAGTTCTACTTTTGGTAATAATATTCTCGACGCCACCCATGCATTTAACGTTAATATTACTGATGAAAAAGAACTCTCGGGATTGCCCGCAAGTGCCAAAGAAGCGGCAAAAGCCTTAGCCGAAGCACAAGAAAAGTCAGGTTGGTTATTTACCTTAGACATACCAAGTTATTTACCGGTCATGACCTACTGTGATAACCAAGCATTACGCGAAAAAATGTATCGTGCTTACGTTACCCGTGCCTCTGAAATTGGCCCAAATGCTGGTGAATATGACAACAGCCCGATCATGAGTGAATTACTCGCTTTACGTCATGAGCTTGCCAACTTACTCGGTTTTGATAGCTTTGCAGAAAAGTCTCTCGCAACCAAAATGGCAAATAACAGCAATGAAGTTATCGGCTTCTTAGAAGATTTAGCCGTAAAATCGAAAGCTCAAGGTGAGCAAGACTTAGTTGAAGTTACAGCATTTGCTAAACAAAACTTTGCCCAAAGCGACTTACAAGCTTGGGATTTACCCTATTACAGTGAAAAGTTAAAACAAGAACGTTACGCTATTTCTGACGAAGAATTACGTCCTTACTTCCCTGAAAGCAAAGTTGTTGCCGGTTTATTCGAAGTGGTACATCGCTTGTTTGGTTTAACCATTAGTGAGCGGAAAGATGTTGATACTTGGCATAAAGATGTTAAGTTTTTTGATGTTTTGGATAAAAATCAGCAACTTCGCGGCAGCTTTTATTTTGATCTATATGCTCGAGCCCACAAACGTGGCGGCGCTTGGATGGACGACTGTGTCGGCCGACGAGAATTAGCCAATGGCGATATTCAATACCCAGTTGCCTACTTAACCTGTAATTTTAATGGCCCTGTCGGCGACAAACCGGCTTTATTTACGCATGACGAAGTCGTTACCTTGTTCCATGAGTTTGGTCACGGTATTCACCATATGTTAACGCAGATTAACGCAGCAGGCGTTTCTGGTATTAACGGTGTGCCATGGGATGCTGTTGAATTACCGAGCCAGTTTTTAGAAAATTGGTGTTGGCAACCAGAGGCACTTGCCTTTATTTCTGGTCACTATCAAACAGATGAATCGTTACCGCAAGATATGCTAGATAAAATGCTCGCAGCGAAAAACTTCCAATCAGCAATGCAAATGATCCGTCAGCTAGAATTTAGCTTATTCGATTTTAAAATGCATGCTCAATACTCGCCAGAAAAAGGTGATGAAATTCAACAAGTATTAAACCAAGTTCGTGATGACTACGCAGTGTTTAAAGCGCCAGAATTCAATCGTTTTCAACACAGCTTTGGCCACATTTTCGGCGGTGGTTATGCGGCCGGATATTACAGTTATAAATGGGCTGAAGTGTTATCGGCAGATGCTTTTTCTCGCTTTGAAGAAGAAGGGATTTTTAACCAAACGGTTGGCCATGACTTTTTATCCAATGTGCTAGAAATGGGCGGTTCAAAAGAGCCAAGCGAACTGTTTAAAGCCTTCCGTGGCCGAGAGCCTAGCATTGATGCTTTACTGCGTCATAGCGGCATCACAGGTTAAGCACATGGCATTAGAAAAAATTGACGATATTTATCAACGCGCCGCTGCTCGCAAAGGTGGCGCAGCCAATCTCAACATCTTACTCGGGCCTGGTAATGAAGATCGCTTATTAGCCGCCATACCTGACGACCGCTTTTTAGCCGAGTTCAGTAAAAAAGTATTTCAATCGGGTTTTGTTTGGCACCCATAAGTTTTAAGGAATCTATTAATACGTATAAGTAATTTGAAATATTGACACATCCGAGTTAACTAACTATATCTTTAATTAGCCACATATAATTAATTGAGTTGGGAAGTTCATGTCTATAGTCAAAATTTTAATTCCTAAATTTCATGTCTACACACCTACGACAATAAAACCAAAAGCTCCTGCATTTTCCTTAAAAGCTCCCAAAATAAAATACTTCTCCGTTAAAGCTGAAGATTTTGAAAATCCGGCATTTTACCATTTCCCATTATTGTTATTACCTGACCACTCTTTATGGAATTATGCTAACAATTACCTTTTATATAAACTTGAATCAATAGATCCTCCACATTCAACTACATTATGTAGTATTGCTGACTCAATTAAATATTTTGGCAATTACTGTTTAGACAACGAAATTGATTATTTAATTTGTACCCGCAAATCAAACTCCCCGCTTAGGCGTTACCGACGACACCTTACAGATAAAATAATGAAGAATGAGCTAGCAGGATCTACCGCAAAATCTCATATGTCTAACCTTGTAAATTTCTATCGATATTTACTCCACAGTGAAGATGTAAAATTTGAATTTCCTCCCTGGAGGGATCAAGAAGCTAAAATTTTGATTTCAGATACCGGTCGAGGGAGTTATATAAAAACGGTTAATACATCAGACGTTTCACAAGCCATAAAAGGAGGTATATCCACAGCAAGAAAACATGAATATTCTACTTACGAAGGCCGTATTATTGATGGTGGAGAGTTACGCCCATTGAATTATGATGAACAAATTATTTTGATAACAGCACTAAAAGAACTAAATCATCCTGAAATGATCTTGATTTTTTTAATTGGCTTATGGTACCGGTGCAAGATTACAAACAATCTTAACCCTCAGACGTGAAAATTTTCAGTATGTGCCTGAGGAATCCATGACTGAAGTTGTGGTGTACGCGGGAAGATACAACAAAAATGGAAATGGTTTAGTTGATAGTAAAGGAGATAAAAGTATAACTATTTACTTTCCTATCGAACTATATAAAAAAATTCAACTTTACTTAAATTCAGAACGAGCACTTAAACGCAGTCAAAAAAGTGTACATCGACCTGAAAATATTGATCTTCAATACCTTTTTCTCTCTCAACAAGGAAATCCTTTTTATTTATCAAAATCAGACACCAATGCTAAATTTTATCGGCAGCTACCATCAGGACAAGCCGTAACAACATTCGTATGTGAGCGGTTAAAACCTAAATTAGCTGAATTGGGTTTCACTGCTAGCTTCAAGTTCCACGATACGCGCGCTACCTTTGGAATGAATATTGTGAATCATGGATTAGAGCAGGTAAATACAAAAGATAATGCTGGTGGATCTATTAATTTATTGTTTCGCTTCGTCAAAGTGAGGATGTGTCACAACGACCTTAAAACAACACAGCAATACCTCGACTTCAACTCAAACATGAAAATTGTCAAAGAGGCTAAGTTGGGTTGGGAAAAGCACTTAACATCATTGTTGGCGGTAGCTTAATGTCTGAATATCAATTAATAAAAGAAGTCATATACACTGTAGATGAATTATTAAAATTTTTTGAATTAGAAGAAAACCCTAAAGTTTTTGATCGTGTGGATAATATTATTATTCAATTTCCCAAACAACGTTTTCACCTTGGAATAATATGCTATAACAACGTCAAATTAAAATATGATAAAAAATTTAAAAAATTATACGCTATCATAGATTCCTTAGACATTGAAAAAGTGAAAATCACTAAGCTATTACTCCAGCATATTAATGACCTACTTATAGATGGAATACGACCTATTACTATCAATGGTCGAATAAAGGTTATTCTGAACTTTATAGAGCACCTTAAAATTAATAATATTGAATTAAAGTTAAATCGAACATCCTTTCAAAGCGCAATAGTAAATTACAGTCAACACTTACTCCATCAAATTAAAATATATGATAAAGAATTGAGAGTTGGGCTAAAAACAAACACTGCGCATAACTATCAAAAATGGGTACTATCATTCGCAGTATTTATTTTAAATGCCGACCCCTTTGAACTATTAAACAGCGACATGTTCATAGTATCTAACGATGCTGAACGTATTCCTACTCAAGCATTATCAATTGAAGAACAAAGTGTAGAATTCAACCAATATACAACTCTATTTAGACGCTTTAGTTCCATCGTTCTAAATCATGAAATGTTTCCACTTAAATTTGAATTATATAATATTACCTATTGGATTACCCCAATAGGTAATATTGCGCATAAAGATAACAAAAAATTAAAAAAACCGGGTATTTTCAACTTCAAGGAAGGGCGAGAATATAGTCTTGATGAAATTATTTCAACAAAGCGCTATAAAAATACAAGTAAACGAAACCAAGCAATAAAGCTATTTCGACAAAATAAAGACAAAGCAAATATCTATAACTCTGCAGCTCGCTTACGGATTGCACTTCATGCCTGTAGAGCTTATTTTATGCATTTTTTATTTTTAACAGGAGAAAATGATAGTACCGCCGCAAGTTTATTATTTAATATAAATTATGTGATAGAAAATAGTGAAGTAAATTTTAAAAGTATTAAATGGCGAGCAAATGGCATTCCTGTTAAATATGACATTCAATCTGAATTTATTGACGATTTTAAAACATACCTCCGTTTACGAAGCTTTCTACTTAAACATTATAATGAAAATCATAACGAACTATTTTTTGACCTATTCAATAATCAATTAATAGCAGCCCGCATTGATGGAACATATAGTAGCCATATTCGTATCAGTATTTCACGTATATTTAGTGAAAATAGCTTTGTAGCCACCAGCAAAAAAATTCGCGTTACCAAGGGGCTATGGATCAGAAGAAGGCATGGGAGTTCACTGACCACTTATATACTGCAACACAGTAAACAATCATCAAATTCCAGCTATACAAGCCCCCCCCTAGAGAGCCATGATGAATTAACCGATTATTTCAATGAGTTAAACAATCAACTAATAGTATCTAATGGAAGTGAAAAAAATACACCTAGCGGTAAGTGTATAGAACCACACCTACCTAATACGATATCAGAGATAAAATTAATCGATACAGTTACCATTAATTGTAATGATCAAACAACTTGCCTTTTTTGTAGTAAATACAGAATTCATGGTGATGCAGAGGATATTAGAAAGCTTTTATCTATGAAGTATCTAATAATTCAAAGTGAATATTTAGCTGCTTCAGTAGAGCACTTTAAGAATATATACGAATTGACATTAACTCACATTGAGTTTCTTCTTGACCAAATTAAAGCACTAGGAAAAGAACAAGCAAAGTTAATTATTGATATAAATCAACAGGTATTTGAAAATGAAGAACTTTCTGATTATTGGTATCGAAAATTAGAGTTGTTAAATGAATTAGGAATCTTATAAATGGCCTATGAAACTAAATTATTAGAATATCCAGCGTTAGCTCCGTTTAATAAAAACAATAAAATAACGCCTGATATTTACTATAAAGATACAACTAAAGTTATATACCCAAGTGATGATTTTGTTATTTCTCGAGATTTAACGGGAGAAATACTAAGCCGATATGGTGATCTATCTTATGAACTTAAACCATATAGCACCACTAAGAATGGAAAAACGAAAATTCCTTTCGATACAATAGAAGGAAGAAACTATCAATACGAAGCTCGTTGGTTATGGTTTATATGTTATCGTTTCGGCAAAGGAAAAAACAAAAACAACTACACCGTGGGTATTCTATATAGTCGTTTTATTGGGTTTATTAAACCATTATGTCAATTTTCTAAGATTCACAACACATCAGCTATAAAAGTATTAGAAACAAAGGCACTGCTTGCTAAATTTATACATGAAAATGATACCGCCATGTTTAATAAGCAAGTATTACCAACATTAAACTTATATCACTCTTTAAAAGACATTATTGGTTTTAGTGTTGCTCTTAATGATGAAGTAATTAACCTTTTAAATAAGAGAAGCCAAAAAGTAGCCTCTAATAAAAATCAGACTGAAATAATACCACCTAGACTTTATGGTCTTTGGTTGAACGAGGCATGGTCTATTATTGATGAATTTGAAAAACACTCGATAAATATAAAAAACCTAATTTTTCAGTTAATTAAAGAAAATCCATATCATAGAAATAATTATACTAGGGATATGCGTAGCAATGCTTGGCAGTCTTGGATACGTGATTTTAAATTAACACAATTAGCTAATTCAAGAAACTTCTCGACCAATCGCCGTACGTTTCATTTATATTTATCAGACGTAATGTTGATTTGTAAGGGATTAATTCATTTTTATAGTGGCATGAGAGATGATGAAGTTTTATCTCTTAATTATCACTGTTTACAGCTTGATAAGGTTAACAACAGAAAAAAAGCAAGATTACTTGGAAATACGACAAAATATATAGGCAGTAACAAGCCAGCTCAATGGGTAACTACTGTCGATATAGAAAGAACTATTATAGTGTTACAAACAATTGTTGAACCACTATCAACTCTCATTAATGTCACTGTAAATCCTAAGATTTTAAAAGGTGAAACACCTTGCCCACTATTTTTATCTCCTAATTACATACAATCAAAAGAATATAGAAAGCGTCATCCTTCAGGGAAAACAAAAATATGGAATGGAAACTCTTCATCATTTTCAAATAACAGCCTTTTTAACAAGGACCTAATGAAAATTACAGAAGAAGACATCCAATACCTTGAAAAATTTGAACCTGAACGTAACTGGCGTCAATCTGAATACGCTGTTGGCAAAATATGGCACTTAAAAACACATCAATTTCGTCGTAGTTTAGCGGTATATTCAGCCCAAAGTGGTTTAGTTTCAATCGGCTCACTCCAAGCACAATTAAAACATTTATGCCAAGAAGTCACTTTTTATTATGGAAACAATGCCGAAAGAGCCGCAAACATATTTGATATTGAAAGTAAAAATCATATGGCTCACCAATTCATTAAAGAAAAGCCTATAGCAGACTACACCGCTTGGGTTTGGCAAATATTGTTTAGTGACGAGAAACTTGGTGGCATAAACGGAAGAATCATAGAACGAACTATCAAAGGCAACACTCCTGAAGCAAGAGTGATAATTCGTCAAGATAGAAAAAAAACTATTAAACAATTTAAAGATGGTCAACGCGCATATACCGACACTCCGCTTGGTGGCTGTGAAACAATAACACCTTGTGACAAAAAGCTCATGCATAGCTTAACAGCTTGCATAGACTGTAATAGAGCCGATTTAAAACCCAGTAAAGTGAGTAGAACTATTGATAGCATGACTATTTTTGTCAATAGCTTACCCCCTGATTCTGTCGAGTTTAGAACTGAGCGCAGCGAACTAGACAAGCTAATGGCATTAAAAGCAAGAATGGAGAAAGATTAATGCAACATGATGATTATTATCGCGCACTAGAAAGGTTAAGCACAAACAAGCCAGAGATCCTTTCAAAAGGTACTTATAAGATTAATAAGGACACAGTAGCATTAGAAGCGGGCCGTAAACGAGGTACAATTAAACCATCTCGTAGCCAGTTCGAAGACCTTATTTCTAAAATCGAAGAAGTTGCTGAACAGTATAATAATAAGGACGTTAATAAGCTAAAAAAAGCCGAGGCGCTTGCTGCTCGATTTAAATCTGAACGCGATGAATTCCGTGAACATTACCATGCCGCACTCAACAGAGAGGCGATGCTTGTTCGGACATTAAGCAACTTAGAAAAACAAGTGAACAAACTTGAAGCTGAACGAAAAGTTATCCATATCAAAAAGTAATTTAATCCCAAAGCTCCCAAGAGCCATACTCAAGCTTTGGATTACTTGGGGGTTCTAGGGATTTTCCCCTCTAAAGTAACATAAATCGCCACAACCCTCGCAGTTAATGGCTTGTGGAGCTGGGTTACCTTTCATTTTGGGGTTCTAGGGATTTTCCCCTCTAAAGTAACATAAATCGCCACAACCCTCGCAGTTAATGGCTTGTGGAGCTGGGTTACCTTTCATTTTAGACTTCATTTTCAACAATAGGCCTAGTTATTTCCTGTAAATCAGGTAGTTTGCGGTTACTAGCGAACTGATAAGTGCCGCTCAGATTAATGTTCTGCCATGCAACGGGTGATACTTGTCGAGTTATTGCTGCTTTTTCCTCGTCACCAACTTCTTCAAAGTGCAGTAATAGATGACTTAGGATCATCGAGTTAAAGTAGATAATAGCATTTGCCGTCAAACGGGCACACTCGTTCCAGACGACTATTTCTGATTCGTTTTTTCCACGGAACTGGTCACGATTGACCGATGCAATAGCTCGCCTGAGGAAATGCCAGGCTTCGCCTCGGTTCAGTGCTCGTTGAACATATTGGCGCAGACTTGCATCATCAATATAATCAAGTAAATATTGGGCTTTGATGAGCCTATTATATTCCGTTAATGCTTGTAATATAGGGTGTCTAGATGGATAACCAGATAATTTGCGTACTAGCAATGCCTGTGTTGTGCGTTTTTCTTGAAGGGATAACACAATACGCTGAATATCCTGCCAGCCTTCTTCAATCACATTCATTTTTATCGGCTTTTTCAGCGCCAGATGCGTGTTTCCGTCGTCGCTTTCAGTTACGTTAAATAGGTCATTGATCACACTGGTGAACTGAGCATACCTAGGCGCAAAACTATAACCGCATAAATCCAATAAGGCATAATTAACATGATTAACACCATGCGTACTGAAAAATCCATGGCATACGGACATATTAATATGCAATGATATCAATTAGATATTGGTTTACGATATGTCTACACATTGTTCGCAATATACGGACATATTACGGTTGTTATGCCCGTATATTGCGAACATTATTTTTGCCAATTTCATTTAAAAATGACTTTTCTAAATCGGATAAGCGTTTTATCAACATTAATTCTCGGTTCAGTGATTGGTGGTACAGGTTTTTATAATGTTCTTTTTCTGACTTTAGCTTATCTAAGTTAGCTTTAGAGTCTTCTTCAGGTTTACTTTGAATGCTTGCAGCTAATTCAATTTCTTCAATAAGATTTGCGAATTGAGGACGTGATTTTTTGATTGAACTTCGTTTACGACCAGCTTCCAAGGCAACTGTATCTTTAGAGATACGAGTTCCTTTGGGTAAAACAACCGGTGTATTATTTTTTAATCGCTCTAAAGCAGACATGTAGTTATCTACGGCTCCCATTAAATCATCCTCCTTTAACCATTTTATTTTGTTGTAATAGCAGTGCTTCTAGTTCCATTTTTTCGGTTCTATATTCAATACTATTTCTATCGAGCGATTCTACAAAGTTACGTTGATAATTTATTACATTTTGTACTTTTGATGGTTTTAAAACAGCATCAGTGCATTTTATACAAGCAGATATATTACCAAGTAACTTTTGATTACAGGGAGAAGTCGTAGTACATGCCCCTAACGCTGTCTCTTTATAAGCCAACCCACCATTTTTGAACTTTTTAACAATATCACCTCGATTCGTGAGGATTTTTACTTTTTGCTGTTCATTCTTTGGTTTGTTAAACCGCTCAATATGATTGCCATGACTCCCATGTAAATCCTCTTCAGAAAACAATAATTCCAACACGTATGCAAGCGTATCTACTTCTGGTTTGCTTCTATCATATTCATTGTAGAAATGCTCATTGGTATCAAATAGCTCACTGTACTCGTTTCCATGAGCATAATATAAGGACATTTCACGGGTGATATGCTTGAGTTGTCGTTTTAATGTCGAGAGTTTTACCAGTCCACTTTGACGACAGTAATAAGCAAGAGTTCGCCTAAATTGGTGCGAAGAAAAAGACCACCTTTCTCCAATTTTAAACTGATCTTCCATTCTCCATGCTCGAGAGCAATCAATTATTTCAAGGAAGTTCAGATCATCATTGTTAATTTCTATTTCTTTAATATTAATAAAGCGCCATAACGTTGAGCTTGTATGGCTGTGTGGTAAACAAGTTGTTGAACTTCTTTTTGCCCCAACAAAACCTAAATAGCTTGGAGATGGAAATAGAATAAGCTCTTCAGCAGAGAAATCATGATCGTGGGTTACAAGTTTTGCGATAGATTGTAGTACTTCAACAATAGTTTCACTTTCTTTTGATGTGATCCATGCGGTTGTTTTTCGTTGACCAACAAGCTTACTTGTTTTTCCCAACAGTCGAACTATATTTCCATGTTTTGATTTTTCTATAGATAAGCAATTCAACATTAAGCTAAGTAACTCACTATATCTCATGCCTGAATAAGCATGTAGTAAATATCTTCCTGCATCTTGGATTGCTAGGATATAGCCATGAATATTTGTAAGACTCTTAATGCCCAATTTATCAACTTCACTGGTTAAACCATGAAATTCAACAGCTTCTGAGAAGTTGAGCTCAATACCATATTTTTTAATATTTTTAGGTTTTTGCCTTCGTCCATATCTTTTGTTCTCAACACATTTTTCAATGAGTGATATAAGAGGCGCTTGTATTTTTTTAAAGGAAAATATCAATGACCAAAGCTCAGATAAAAAACCGCTAAATATACGTGGAGGGATGACAGGGTGTTGCTTATGTTCTGGAATAGTCTCTCGTAGCGCTCGAATATCAGTGATAACCTTTAAACCTAATGTAGGAATACCTGTTTGTTTTTCACCTAGTTCGAATAAATGTCCCAAAAAAGCGATAAAGTAAGTCAATAAACTACCAGTATTAATCTTAGACTTTATAAATTTAGTAACATTTTGTTCTGATGCTAAAACCTCAGTGACAGTTAAACTTTCTTCACTCGCGTAATGACATAGTTTTTTAATTACTTTGTGGTAGTTAGATAAAGTCCCAACGGTGAGGGCTCCTGCTCGTCCCGTTGAAACAAGATATATCATTATGAAAGTTAGCCATTTTGCTTCATCCACCATTTGATATGGAATGTTATTCCAAAACAATTTTGTATCTTGTGAGGCCGCTGTCCGGTATGGAGTTAAATCCCAATAAGTAGCGTCACCATAGGTTGATAGCACTACTCCGTCACTATTTCGTGAGATAACGAAAGTTTGAGAGGGGCAAGTTATATTTTTAGAGTTAAGTTGAAAACTGTCAGGTTTAGTTTGGTCAACCGCCGTTTCAAATCTAGATTCGTAAAGTAATTGATAAGACTCATTCATTTAATGAGCTCCAAGTTAATGAGTAACTGGTATTTCCTGTCCCAGTATGGAGAAAGTATTTCTTGCTCTGACACTTCCGAGCATATTCTATCAACAAGCAGTTTTAATTTTTTATTCTGGCTTCTAAGTGACATTAATATTTCATCTATACGAGTAAGCAATTTACCAAAGTAGTTTTCAAAATGTGTTTCACTGCTTGCCAGTTGACGAGACTCAACAGAGATATAACGGAAGCTAACTAATTTTCTGATGTCTTCTTCATCTGCAATTATTCTATAGTGGGAACAATTTAAGCAACCAGAAGGGGCTGAACAATTCGGTAAAACATTATTTTTAGCGTCAATGACTTTTGGATCTTGGAATTGTTGGCACTGACCTATAGGAACGGAGGTATACTGAGATTTTTTGTCGCTAGACGTATTAAATTGAATAGTGGAAAGGCTATCGTAGAATTTTGACATTTCGTTTGCGCTTTCAATTTCAGACCCCGTTGTATAATGTTTTAACACTGTACGCTCGCTATTCTGTAACATCATAGCGGTGGTTTTAGAATCTGTTTTGGTGATTAACCAATCGGCTTTGTGAGCTCTCCATTCTCGCGCTGTTATCGTTGGTATATCGATACCTATATTATTCCTTAACTTTTGATTGAAATTGGTAGTAAACCCCTTTGATAAAGGCTTGTGATTGATAATTGAAGCATCAAAACCAAAAAATAATAAGGAACTATCTTCCACAAGTAAATATTTTCGAAGTTTTAAGTACTTTTTAAAGAGTGGTAAAAATGAACTGGTCACGATGAAGTGCTGCGATTTGTTTCCAGCTCTGAGTTTAATCGCACGGTAACCTTGGTGTTCTTTTCCAACGCTATAATCTTCAGACCAATTAAGTGTTATCAATTGTGCTAAATTCATTGCGGTATTCGATATGAATAACATGGTAAAAGCGTCACTTGCAAGGTAAGCAAGACGTCTACGATAATAGTGATTATTGTCAGCATTTACCTTGGCTAAAACCTTTTGGGATGATTTCATAATGTACCTAGAGGCATCTCTCTTTTGTTTTTTATCTCCACTGTAGAATTTTTCAATGTTTTTTACTTTAGACAAGCAACCGTTTTCATAATCCCACGACCAAAAACCTATAGCCCATTCATTACGGTTTTTTAATTTCGACTTAGTGGCCATAGGGCGAGTTGTTGGAAATACCCACAGAGTTTCTTCAGGCAAAGTCAATTGAAACGGGTACTTTTCAAAGCTAAGAACAAAGTCAGTTATTTGATTAAAAAGGCTTAAATATAGTTCAATAGACTGATGGGCCTTTGAATGACCAGGAACTGGGGTAGCTATTGTTGCAGTTTCACTCTTTCTTATAATACGAAGCCCCGCACTAATGACTCCTTCATCGTCATCAAAAATGAATTTTAATATTTCAATAATATGGTTTTGATAGCGAGCAGCGGTATTTATGTTGAGTTGACTACTTCGTGTTAAATGAAAAAGAGTAATGATATATTCTGCCAAGCTTTTTCTTGCTGTCATGATCGTGTTCAATACATCTTCTTGCTGGTTAGAATCACACCAAACTAAAAACTGATTGAAGCTACTAGTATATCGATGAAGAGTTTTTGGCGTTATGCCTGTGCTATATCGACTATGCAAATATTCCACAAAGCCTTTTATAGCGCTAATACGGCACTTTTTGAATGAACTGACATTAACTAAGCTTGTAGCATAGTCTGCATGATTTGAATTGGCATGTTTTGGTTTTCTCTTTGTATAGCACCAGGAACCGACATCTACGTATTTGACTTGCCAAGGTACTTTTATTTGTAACTGTGAATAATCAAATGGATAAATATTGTCATCAAAATTAAGTGGGATATTTTCAAGTTCATATACAATAGTTTTTCGTTCTGTCCATCGAGTATTATTTTCCTTCATAATTATCACCTATTTGCATAAGGTGCTTTTCAAAATCAGATTGAACAGTAAGTGCAATAGAAAAGTCTTTTCTAAAGGTCAGATACCGCTCAGTTGTAGCAATACTTGAATGACCTAGTCTTTTTTGAACGATCATTAGGGCTGACCATAAAGCATCACCACTCAATAACTTTTTCCCTGAAATATTATTAGAAGATTTAATTTTATCTTCTAGCAAGTTCATACCAAAAGTGGCTCTGAGATCATGAAATCTAATGCTAAATATGTGGCCTTTGCTAGTGAGCTCAGGTATAAGTTGCTGTCGTATAAATGCGTTTACAGATATTCCTCGAGGAGGATGACGATAAAGGGTTAAGAATGGATCTGAGTTTGCCATATAATAAGGTCGTCCGCCTTTAGTTAAAAATGCATATTGATGGTTATCAGATTCATAAACTAGCTTAGATAATTGATTTCTTGTTTTGGCACGCTTTGAACCAAGATATAACTGAATACGCCTATATAGCCACGCAGGTATATGTAGAACAATATTTTTTCCATACTTTGTATCAATTAAGGTACCGTTTCCAGTATTTATTTTCACGACTTCTAAGGTATCAGGTATCTTAGCCTCAAAATGGCAATATCTTAATGTGAAAACTGTTTGAAGCCTGGCACCGGTTGTTAAGGCAAGCATAAATGACAAAGTCATTTCTGAATTGCCAATGTTTCTTAATGCCTCGATTAACTGGTATTGCTCGTTTGTAGCAAGAGGCCTTAGTTTTCCACCGTCTTGTATGTACTCTTCATAATCAGAGTTATTGTTCGTTTGTTTAAAAGATAAATCCGTGGATATTTGTTTTTTACTGAGTGAAAAGCCTTTATGATCTTTAAAGTTAATAAAAACTTCTTTCTCTCTCCACAATGGATAATCAAATGTTACTCCTGCACAGGTTTTAAGCCATCGGTAGAATGTTTGTACTGTTCCCATTCTGCGTTTAGCTGTACTAGGTTTTATTTCCCCATTTCTTATTAACTCATGAAGGTAGGCACAGAATCGATAGGTTGGTCTTGCCATTATTCGTTTAGGGACGGATAAATAGTCAACTTCTTCAGTATCTAACCATCTTTTAAACATAACTAAATCAACAGATTTAGATTCTAATGTTTTTGGAGAAACACGTTTAACCGATTTTAAACTATCCAGCAAAAATAAATTAGCCTGCTCCCAAAGGCTTCCGTCTGAATTAAGTATCATAGGAAAATGATTGTAATGATCTAAATGAAAGTCATCATTTTGCTGAATTTGATACTTATATTTTTCTTTAGTTTTTGGACATGTATTAGAAATTATTTCACCATCAACACAGTAACTAGTAGGCTCAAATAATTTTAAGTGAGTTATAACTTCAAATTTAGCTTTAGACATTTCGATATCTATTTAGATTATGAATAATGATTTATAGAAATCTAAAGTAACTCAATAAGAATGTTTTTACAGGAAAATATGTCCGTATTTTAGTATATTTACATCTGTAGAATATTGCAGTTATATATACAGTACATGGGTGTCGGTTGAGAGGACATCTGGCTTAAGATCACTAGTATTAGATTGTAGTAAGTCGTAAATATAATGGGACTCATGCTCATTAGATCCTATGATACGGGCATTTAACGCACTATGATTGGCAACTAACGTCATGGCCGTAATACCTTTGTTGGTGCCGAAGTATTTCGAGGAGTAGCGAGTTTTAAAAGTCTCAAGGTGAGTTTCAAATTTTTGCCCATCGGTACTGGCGTGCAGGACGTCTTCTTGGATGTGATAGTGGCGGAAAATAGGGAGTGCCGCTACTGCGTTATTGATGATATCACTAGCCTCTTGCAAGGTTTCAGGCCTAATATAATTAGCTTGTATAGTGCTTAGATGCTCATAACTGCGATCAGATATTTGTGCCATCCCATATACGCCGCGATGTGTCGCATTCGCAATTAGAATAGCCAATAAATCATCCTGATTGGCGCCTACTTGTTTTTGTATTGGCAGCACGTGTGCGAAGCATTGCATAAAGTTGGTTTCTTGTTCAACATAACGCAACACATCAGCAATACTGACGGGGATCATTTGTTTAAAGAAAGGGTTGTTGACAAGTGATTGGGAGCCTTTAACTGGCAGTCGCCATCGTGTGCCACTTCGGCTCTTCATGATCACATTGCGGTTATCACCATTATCAATGTGACGAGCAACATCTTCTAGGGATGTTGTTAAGCGTATTTGTTTTACTTGCAGTAGCTTCTGAATCGGCTGCTTTAGCTTTTCCAATGTTGATGATGCCAATAGATCAGGCTGTATTGACGATGCAATTAAGTCGTCTTCTAGCGCACGATATTTAGTGACGTTTGATAAGTAAATTCGACCATTAAGCCGAGAAGCCAGTTGACGGTAAAGCAACCATTCGTATCGCTGTGGATGAACAACATCCTTGTTAATTAACCATGGACGATGTTTTTGTTGGATAAGTGTACTATCCATTGTTTGCAATGTATTACCTGCTAATAGTTCTGTTTTTGTGGTTTTGAGCTGGGTCACTAATGCTTCTGAGCCTTTACCTGCTTGGCATTCAAGACATAGAAACACGGGCCTTAATAACTGCTCAATTAACCCGTTTTGATCATCATAATATTGCCATTGATATTCTTCTACCGTGCGTTTTTGCTTTTTTAAGTACAGGCATAGCGTTTCTATATCTTGGTTATTCATTACACTTAATGCTTGTTGCCTAACCGTTGCAAATGGTTGATTATCGTCGATACTGTCATCAACAAACAGATGCAGTAATTCTGCGGCTTTGGTGACATTGTCTGCAGCTGACCTCCATGAGTCAAACACTGCCTGTTGGGCAAACGCATGCGCAGCTTCTTGTTGTTTACGGATATGATGAATAAACCCATCAGCCAATCGCTCTAGGCTTTGCCGTATGCGTTGAGTCAGAAAACACAGCAACCATAGGTGTTGCTGTGGACGCTTAAAGCGTTTTAGTTTACTGCCATAATAATCCACCATTTCACCGAAGTGTTGTTGGTTTTTAGACGATAAGGCTAAGCCCTTAACAGCATTATCAATCTGTCTTGTATAAGGCTGTAACTGATGATACACCGTCAGTTCTTTTTTTAGCTCTGTCACCATAACGCTTTTTGCACCGGCTCGAAGCTGGCTTAAGGAGAGCCCATCTTTGTCATCGATAATAGTATTTAGAAATCCGTGTAGTTCAGATGAAACATGAATACGAAGCTTATTATTTAACGCCTTCTTGACCTGTTGGATAACACGACTGATAAGCTTTTGTAAGACAGTATATTTAGGGATGGCAATTCTATGCGTTGCTAGATATTCAGCGGCTGCATCGAATAGATAACGAGGCTCAAGCCAAGCTTTGCCGACCATAACAAGATGTTCGTACAGCGGCGCAAAGTGCAGACTTTCGTCCCATTTCTGATAGTTTAATAACCTCAGTATTCTTTGATATATACGGTCACGCTGCATCTTATTAATGCTGAAAGGCCTGATCCCTTTGCCTCCTTGAACTTGCGTTGAAATAAACTGCATATCGTCAAAGATGAGGTTAAAGCTAGGTGAAAGAATCACAGGCTTAGACTTAAAATACCCTAATAACGCAATGAAATAGCATCGGTGGTTCCTTAGGCGAATACTTTTCAACTCTGTTAACTCGATCTCGTTTGGCGTAAAATACAATCGTTGTTGTTCAAGTGATAATAGCGGCGGAGAATATAGATCAAGCTGCTCAGCTTTGGTAAGAATTGATAGTTCGTTTTTTATAGCCATAGGAATTAAATTAAGTTTAAGGGGTTGTTAACCTCATAATTTGCCATACTTTGGAGAAGTAACCCACCTTTGTATGCCTTTAAATATGGTGAGTATGGCGATTTATGTTACTTTAGAGGGGAAAATCCCTAGAACCCCCACTAGCTAATAGCAAAGGTATAGCACCCGCAATAAACGCCAGAGATGTCATAAGAATCGGACGTAAACGCAAGCGAGCAGACTCAAGCACGGCCGCCAATGGTGATAGTCCTTCACTCTCCTTGGTTCGGGCAAACTCCACGATTAAGATTGCATTTTTCGCGGCCAGCCCCACCAAAACAACAAAACCAATCTGAGTAAAGATATTGTTATCACCATTAGAAATCCAGACTCCCCCAATTGCAGAAAATAGCGCCATCGGCGCAATCAGCAATACAGCAAATGGCAAAGACCAACTGTTATATTGTGCCGCCAAGATAAGGAAAGCAAAGAAAACAGCTAGAGGGAAGATATACAGTGCTGAATTACCCGCCAATTTTTCCTGATAAGTAAGGTCAGTCCATTCATATGCCATCCCTTCAGGTAAACTTTCCTTAACTATTTTCTCAATAGCATCAGTTGCCTGTCCCGAAGAATAACCTGGTGCTGTACCACCTGTAATATCTGCAGATGGGTACCCGTTATATCGCATCACACGGTCAGGTCCAGAAGTTCGCTTAATATTTATCAGAGCTGATAAAGGAATCATGTCACCTGCTGAGTTTCGCACCTTAAGCAACCCGATATCTTCTGCTTGCATACGGAATGGCGCATCGGCTTGGGTAATGACTCGATACGTCCGACCAAACCTATTAAAATCATTTACATAAAGCGATCCAAGATTCACCTGTAAAGTATCAAATATATCTGTTAGCGCAACCCCCTGAGATTTTGCTTTCACACGATCAATATCTACCTGAATCTGAGGCGAGTTAGTTTCAAAACTGGCCATCATCCCTGCCAACTCTGGAGTTTGCATAGCTTTAGCCATGATGACGTCCTGCACACGAGCAAGCTCTTCAAAACCTAATCCGGCCCGGTCTTCAATTTGAAGTTTAAATCCTCCCATACTCCCTAAACCAGGAACAGGTGGTGGGGGGAATATACCCACGAAACCATCAGGAATTTGACTAAATTTCCCCATCAGACTACCAGCAATAGCCTGAGCAGATAATGATGGATTTCGACGTTCTTTAAAAGGTTTCAACATAGTAAACATTAATGCTGAATTTGGCATGTTAGGGCCGTTTACCGATAAGCCAGGGAATGCAATCACACTTTCAACTCCAGGCTGAGATAAAGCAATCCTGGACATTTCCTTAACTACAGCTTCGGTTCGGTCGAGTGAAGCGCCGGAAGGAAGCTGAGCAATGCCAACAAGGTAATATTTATCCTGAGCAGGCACAAAACCACCAGGAACCTGTTTGAAGCCCAGGAAGGTCAGTGCCAGAAAACCAGCATACAGAATGAGTACAATTGTACTTCCGCGAACGATACGTCGAATCGTCCCAACATAGGAATTCGACAGGCTATCAAAGAAACGGTTAAAACGACGGAAAAAAGATCCGAAAAAACGATCCATTACACGAGTCAACAAATCTTGCTTCTCTATACCTTGATGTGGTTTCAGTAGTACGGAAGCTAATGCCGGAGACAATGTTAAGGAGTTGATAGCCGATAAAATCGTTGAGATAGCAATCGTCAATGCAAATTGACGATAGAATTCGCCCTGAAGCCCCGAGAGGAATGCTGATGGAATAAACACAGCTGCCAGTACTGAGGTAATAGCCAGAATTGGCCCCGTTACCTCGTCCATTGCTTTTCTTGCGGCGTCTTTTGGTGAGAGTCCTTTTGCAATATGGCGCTCAACGTTCTCAACCACAACGATTGCATCATCAACAACAATACCAATTGAAAGAACCAGACCAAATAAAGATAGCGTATTGAGTGAGAACCCAAATACATCCATTAATGCAAACGTACCCACTAATGAAATAGGCACTGCGATCAATGGGATGATTGATGCTCTCCATGTTTGCAAAAATAGCATCACGACCAGCACAACTAATATTGTGGCCTCTAATAAAGTCGTCGTGACAGATTTCAGGGAAGCACTAACAAACACGGTCGGATCATAAGCGATACTGTACTGAATACCTTCCGGAAACCTTACTTTCAGGCGTTCCATTGTTGACCTTACCGATGCAGACACCTCAAGTGCATTGGCGCCCGGGGTCATAACAATCTGCATACCCACTGCATTTTTATTATTTAGTAAACTCCTCATGGAGTAGTTATCTGAACCGAGTTCAAGACGAGCCACATCACGCAAGCGCGTAATTTGTCCGTCATCTCCGGTTTTAATAACTATATCGCCGAACTGTTCCTCAGTAGTTAGGCGCCCTAAGGCATTCACAGTGACCTGGAATGATGACGATGCATTAGGTTGCTGTCCGACAGAGCCAGCCGCTACCTGAACGTTTTGTTCTTTAATCGCAGCAGTGACATCACTTGATGTTAACCCTCTGGAAGCCACTTTATTAGGATCTAACCATACTCGCATGGCATATTCCCCTTCACCTCCCAGCGCTATGCTTGCGACACCTGGTAAGCGTGAAAGCTCATCACGTACGTTTAACATTGCATAGTTAGAAACATAAAGTGGATCATAACGCTCATCAGGAGAGAACAAATGCACCACCATAAGAATATCCGGCGAGGTTTTTTCAGTCACAACCCCTATTTGCTGGACTTCCGTTGGTAGCCGAGGCAAAGCCCGTGATACCCGATTCTGAACCTGAATTTGCGCAATATCGGGGTCAGTTCCCTGTCTGAAAGAGATGGTTAAAATCATTCGGCCGTCAGAAGCAGTTTGAGAACTCATGTAAAGCATGCCTTCAACCCCATTGATGGCTTGCTCAAGCGGGGCGGCAACAGTATCTGCTATTACATTGGGGTTTGCTCCGGGGTAGCTTGCCGTTACCTGAACGGTTGGCGGTGTTACGGACGGATATTCACTGAGAGGAAGTTGAAAAAACGCTAAAGAACCCGCTATCAGCATAAAAACTGATAAGACAATTGCAAATATGGGGCGCTGGATGAAGAAATGAGGAAATTTCATTTACTACCTCCCTCATTTTTGCCATTCGATTTTTTAGATGCACCTTCAGGCTGCCTCTCAGGTACGCTCAACAGCGTTTGCATCGATACGATGTCTGGCGTAACGGCCATCCCCGGTCGTACGAGCCCTTTTATGATAATTTTTTCCCCGGCCTTCAGACCGTCGCTGATAACACGTAATCCATCGACCATTGGCCCCAACACTATCGGGCGATACTGCGCCTTATTATTGGCATCAACAACAAGGACATACTTATTGCCCTGATCTGTGCCTACGGCTTGATCGTTTACCAAAATTACTTTTTGCTCACTACCAGTGCCTAACTGAACTCTGGCAAATGCTCCAGGAGTAAGAAGACCATCAGCATTCGGGATAATAGCCCGGACACGAACAGTGCCGGTATTACGATCAATTTGGTTGCCAACAAAATCAAGCGCCCCCCCGTGCGGATACCCCTTCTCATTTGCCAGACCTATATGTACGGGTAATTTTTCGTTGCTACGTCCGACAACATCAGGCCGAGCCTTACTGACAGTATTGAGATATGTCGCTTCATCAATATCAAAATAAACATATAAAGGGTCGGACGAAACGATTGTTGTCAATAGAGTCGCGGCCCCCCCCTGGCTGCTGCTAACCAAGTTACCTTCAGTTACTAAAATCCGATCGATACGGCCATCAATTGGCGCAGTCACACGCGAGTATGACAAATCCAGCTTTGCTTGCGTATTCCGGCGAAGTTGAACGGCTATTCTGATTGAACGTGAACACCTTGCTCCCTAACGCAAGCTTACTTTAACTGTTATCTCCTAAGTGTTCACGTTCGATGTTTTCCCCTGTGTGTTTGCGCATTGATTCTCCCTTCAGTTCCAGCCGATGACTGTTGTGCATCAAGCGGTCTAAGATCGCATCTGCTAACGTGTTATCTCCTATTGCCGCATACCACTGCTCTGTCGGCAGTTGGCTTATCAGTACTGTCGATGTCACGCCTGACCGATCATCCATTATTTCCATCAAGTCATTGCGTTGGCCTGGTTTCAGCACCTCTAGACCCCAGTCGTCTAAAATCAACAACTGCGTCTTAGCCAACTGGGTCAGCAACTTCTGATAACTGCCATCCGCCTTGGCTTGTGTCAGCTCCAACAACAAACGTGACGTTCTAAAAATACCTCACGCTTTGACCCTGATGGCAAGCATGTCGCCCAAGCGCACACGCCAAATAGGTTTTGCCGGTGCCGCAGGGACCGGTGATGAGCAAGTTCTGCGCCCGCGTTAACCATTCCCCTTGGCTCCAGTTGGGCGATCTGCGCTCGCTTAAGATTACGGTGTTGCTGGTAATCTATCTCCTGAAGCGTCGCCTGAAGCCTAAAACCTGCTTGGCGCACCAAGCGGGTCTGTTTGCGGTTCTCTCGTTGTAAATGCTCCTGCGTTACCAGCAGTCCCAGTCGTTCCAAGAACGGAAGCTCGGCATAGGTACCGGGCTGCTGTAACTGGGTTTCTAACGCTGTAGCCATGCCGCTTAGGCGCAGCTCGTGCAGTTGGTTTAGGGTTTGAACTGTCATCTGTGGCTCCTTTAGTGGAAGTTCTTCCGGACCACGGATATTCTCGTGATCTTGTGGTAATTCGATGGTTAATTCTTGCTGGTGAGGTAACTGATCACGGTTGCTTTGCAGTACCGATTTCAGTTGCTTAAGGCGATTCAGCCCCTCTCGATTGGCGATAGCACATGCCGCATTCAGACGCGTTGCGGGATAGCTGCGCGTCAAATTGAGCAGCCCTAAGGAGACCTTATAGGCTTGCTCTGGATGGGCCTTCTCTTCAAGACGGTCACTGACCCAACGCAGCACTTCCGGCCCCGTATCTTTAGCCCATTGCTTCAACCGTCCTGGCGTCCAGCGTTGCTGTTTGCTATGCCGCTCCGGCATGTGGGCCGGTGTTGTGGTCATACCCGGACGGTATTTGCGAGGATGTGCGGCAATTAACGTCTGACGGAAGTAGAGCTGTATCAGCGTATCGCCAGCATGTAGCTCCAACTGCTCACCCACATATTGATGCGGGACAGAGTAATGATGCTGTTGATAAGCCACATGGTAATCGATACCCACCTTCACCGTTTTGATGTCGGTATAGCGATAAGGTTGTAGTGGTAGCGGCTTGAGCACTGGCTTATCTAGCCGATTAAATGCCTCCAAACGATTTCCTGGTAATTGCTTGAAGGGGCGCAGGTTCAAATCATCCAGCAACATCCGGATGCATTGGTTTAACTCTGCCAGTGAGAAGAAGGTGTAATGCCGCAGTCTGGCTAAAATCCAGCGTTCCACAATCTGCACAGCCACTTCAGCCTTGGCTTTATCCTTAGGTTTGTAAGGCCTTGCTGGGATAACTGCGACTTGATAATGCTCCGCTAACTGTTGGTAGCTGGGATTGAGTTCCGGATCATAACGACAGGTTTTACTGACGGCGCTGCGCAAGTTATCTGGCACCACTATCGCAGGTGTGCCACCGAAGTATTCAAACATGCGCACATGGCTTTGTAGCCAGTCTGGTAAGGATTGCGAGTGTGTTGCTTCAGCATAGGTGTAGTTAGACGCGCCGAGCACCCCCACAAAAATCTGAGCGGTAGTGACTTCTCCAGTGAGGGCATTAACCAGCGGTACGGTGGGGCCGCAGTAATCAACAAAACACTTCTCTCCGGCTTGGTGCAGTTGTCGCATCGAACGCTTCTGCTTTCCATGCCACTGCATATAGAGCGAGCAATACTGCGAGTAGCTGTAACAACTGTTTGGATGGCGTTGTGTGTATTCCTCCCACAACAGTTGCTTGGAGACACCTTTTTT
The DNA here is from genome assembly GCF_024585285.1 of Colwellia sp. M166. Lineage (NCBI taxonomy): Bacteria > Pseudomonadati > Pseudomonadota > Gammaproteobacteria > Alteromonadales > Colwelliaceae > Colwellia > Colwellia sp. M166. Next base: position 2,628,497 of record NZ_CP040755.1, on the reverse strand, counting down.
CTTGAGTTCTTGATGGACCTCAGTCCAATCAGGCAGTTGAAAACGTGCGGACGGCTTAGTATCCGCAGCGGGATAAAATAACTGAGCAAGATGTTGGTCATCCATCTCGTCTGGTAATGGCCACGAGAGCCCGATGGCCTCAGCCTCAGTGATGAGTTGTTTGACTTTGCCGAGGCTCACTTTGGTGCCTCGATGTATTTGCCGGTAGGACAAGCCAGCTTGCCACCGAAGTCGAAGTACTTCACGAATTTTACGCATTGCAATTCTCTCTGCTGGCATCACTGGTCCTCGTAAAAAGTCCAGCTTACCAAAATTATTAAATACAATGCGTTAGGGAGGATTCTGACGGAACGTGAACACCGATTCTGGCAAGATGAACACCTATACCGGCAATATGAACACCGATTCTGGAAATGATGGTCAAAGTGTTCAGATTGAAATCAGTATGGGTGTTCACGTTCAATCAGTAGAGGTGTTCACGTTCCGTCAGAATGAGTGTTCATGATCGGCCGGAATACGCATTGCTGCTTCGACTGCAGCCTTCGATACCTGAACCTGTGCAACGCGGGCATTTTTCTCAGAAGATGCATCATCATAGTCTTTACGCGAAACAGCACCTCCGTTTACCAGACGGCTAATACGCTCGTAATTGCGGCTTGCCTGGAACGCCTGAGCTTCTGCCTGTCGTAATTGCGCTTGTGCACTATCAAGCACAACCTGGTAGGGCCGCGGATCGATTTGAAATAACATCTGTCCTTTCTGAACCAGACTTCCCTCCGGCACCGTAACAGATTCGATTGCCCCTCCTACCCTGGGGCGTAGCTCCACTGTTTTAATAGCCGCTAAAGAACCGGTAAATTCAGCAGAAGGTATAATATTCCGTGATACGGCAACAGCCACGGGTACCTGTGGACCTGCAGGCGCATTTGCAGTTTTTTTTTGCGTTTCGCTTGCATCATCATTTGCAAGTACCACTTCTGTATTGGCTGTCACTGCAACTGCCATCAGCAATATCCCAACTTTCATTTTCATCATAACGATCCTTTCATTCACCAAAACTCTTCGGCCAGTCCGAAGTTGGCGTCTGTAGTAATACCAATTGTCTTAAAAGTTTGATCTAATAGTGGTATTCATATTCGAGTGATTTTGATATGCATACAGCCGACGACTTTAAACAATTAGCAAAGCAAACCTCCAACGGGCAACTGCGAACCCGCTATCTAGCTTTGTATCATTTCAAGAATGGGGAAACACGAACCCAGATAGCAACTTACCTTGGGGTTGCCAGAGGCAGTGTTAATACCTGGGTATCCAACTATCTGGCGCACGGACTTGAAGGTCTGCAATCCAAACCTAGTCCGGGTAGACCCTGTCAGCTCTCCGTCTCCCAGCGAGAACAGATCGCACATTTTATCAAAGAAAATGCGGTTAAAAAGGAGGGGGGGCGTTTGATTGCACAGGATGTACGACAATACATTAGCGACACCTTCCAAATCGATTATCAGTTGCGAAACGTATACCGCATCATGGATGCGCTCGGTTTCAGTTGGATAACCAGTCGCTCTAAACACCCTAAACAATCACAACAAACCCAGGACACTTTTAAAAAATTTCCTGCTGGAAACGATCCTTCACACTCCCGGTCATCTTCCTCTGGATCGCGTTGACGTCTGGTTTCAAGACGAAGCACGATTCGGTCAGCAAAATCAGACGTCCAGAATATGGGCAGCCAAGGGCAGCAGGCCAAGAGTAGTAAAGCAACAGCAATTCGATTATGGCTATGTCTTTGGGGCGGTGTGTCCGAGCAATGGTAATACTCAGGCGCTTATCAGCCCTCTTGTGAATAAAGAGGTGATGAAGCAGCATCTGAAATTAATAAGTGAAGCGACAGAGCCTGGGCGTCATGCCGTTGTTGTAATGGATGGCGCGGGCTGGCATACGATCGATACGGCCAGCCCATTTACCAATGTCAGTCTGTTAAAACTCCCACCTTATTCTCCGGAGCTGAACCCGATGGAGCAAGTATGGCAATGGTTACGGCAACGTTGCTTATCAAACCGCGTATTTCGAGGTTACGAAGAAATAGTGGAACAGGTCTCTCGCGCTTGGAATACATTCATTGCGGATGTTGAACGAGTCAAAAATCTCTGTTGGAGAGAGTGGATAAAGTTGGTCAATTAATTAATGCAATTGGTATAATTTCTTACAGGCTAAAGCTTGTAGTAACTGGAAGGTCAAGGGGGAGGATGATAAAAACTTAGAAAGATCGCACTGATAAAATTGATTAAATCGGCTATTGAGGTGAATTCGTACAAAAAATTGAAAATTGTTTAAAACATAATGTTATTCATAGAAAAAATCAGGCCACTGAAATGGCCTGATGTAAAGGATGCTAATAGCTAGTACTTACCTCAAGCATCAATCGTGATATCACCGGCAGGAATGCACTGACATGTCAAACATGCCCCCTCATCAGAGGGCTCCACACCATTCAGATGCTGTACGTTCCCTGCAATCACCCTAGTTGAACAGCTTTCACATTGTCCAACACGACAACCACTAGGCATTTGAATCCCAAGCTTTTCCCCAAAATTAAGTAGAGTACCTTTATCCGTGGTCCAAATCTCTGTTCTTCCTGATTTTGCAAAAATGACTTTATGACGTAATGAGGGATCATTATTTATTTTTGCTGGAGAACGAAATATCTCGTAGAAAATAGCAAATGCAGGTACACCTCTCTCCTGAAGCCCTCGCGATATCGCATCCATCATAGGCTGCGGACCACACATGTAATAACGAGCATTATTCTCAATAAGATATGCCTCGACATCTCCCGCACCAACGTAACCAGCTCTATCATAATCCAATCCTGGAATATCACAGTCGAGGGGCTGATTGTAGATATTAATTACTTTAAGCCTGTCAATAGACGCATTTAGCTCCGCAATTCTTTTCTTAAACGCATGTAGCCTACTATTTTGATTAGCATAGAAAAGCCAGATCTCCGGACCTTCCGCTTGGGGGTTAATAGACTCCAGATAGGAAATGAATGGAGTAATTCCAATACCGCCAGCAAAGATTACGACAGGCTGGACGGCATTGAGCGGGACAATGAAATTCCCCCCAGGAGGGGTAAGTTCAACATCCTTGCCTATCTGCAAATGCGTGTTTATGTAGGATGACATTATTCCTTCAACATACTCACCTTTCTCATCAGTCGCTTTCTGATGACGGACAGAAATGGAATAGGTTTTACGGTCATGAACAAACGCAGGGCCTGTCAGCGAATACGCCCGGGTAACGATCTCTTCAGAATCGCTCATCGGACAACAGCTAACAGTGATATGCTGGCCCGGTTCATAATCAGGTAAGTAGCCTTCACTGTTCGATTGGAAGGTAATTGTCGTAACATTATCTGCTTCTTTTTTCAGTTCAATGACTTTGAATGTTTTACGACCTTCCCAGGGGCGCCTTATCAGCTCAAAATCATTCAAGCGGCGAATGCGGCAGCGGAATGAACGCAAAGGTAAAGCACCGCTGACTGGATCATAGCTATCACCGCTGATTAAACTATTGTAATTGCTACTGTACTCACCTTTAACCGGGTATGAAGGTTTGCCAAAATCAGGACAAGCCTGCCACCACCCAAACTCAGCAATTACAGTTTCATGAGAGAGTTTGGCTTCCACTTTTGCTCTAAATCGAGCAAGACCTGCTCTCGTTTCAATTTCTACCCAATCCCCCGTCTTGATACCTTCTTCGTCAGCCAGAGTTGCCGAAATGTCTACCGTTGGATAAGGTGCTTTTTTTCGTAGGCTAGTCAGGCTTCGATGTTGGCTATGACAGAAGAATCCGCTTTTAACGGATGTCAGCATTAATGGATAATCAGGATCGTTGCGCTGGTATTCTTGCGGCTGTACATACTCAGGTAAAGGATTGTAACCATAGTGATGAAGGATCTCAGAGTAAAACTCTGCACGTTTTGTTTCTGTATTGAAACCTGCCAGATATCCACTATTTGGGTCTCTGAAAGCATATTTTCTGACTTTATGCTCAAGCGGGATATCGTAACCTTCTGGCTTATTTCTGAGCATCTCAACAGTCAAACCTAATGGTTCTAGTTGATAATTCCAGGCTGCCTCAATATTGCCGTCGAAGAACGCTTCATTCATTCCTAACCGGCATGCAAGATCGAAAACAATCTCAAGGTCGGAACGGCTTTCACCGCGCGGAGAGACCATTTTTTTCTCAACTGAATGTGGTCCTGAGCAGCAGCACTACTTTCAAACCCGGTTCTTAGGCCTTCGCGCTCCCAGGCAGTGTTAACTGGCAGAAGGATATCAGCATACTTTGATGTAGGCGTTTCAAACAAATCTACATGGGCATAAAACTCAAGCGCCTCAAGCGCCTGTTGTCCGAGAGAAGTATCACTTTGTGAAAGTAATATGTTGGCACCAAAGCCAATTAACCCGCGAATTTTATAGGGTGTACCTTCTAATACTGAATGCCAGATATCCTGAGAATGAACCCAACCTTGTGAAGGCGGCCCGATAGGCCTTTCTTCAAGGCCTAATGCTTTATCCCATTGTGATTTAGGCATCAATGTCGGTGAATTAACCACATTTACCGGGTGGCTGGCATAGATTCGATTACATCCTTCCTGATCGAAACAACCGGTTAAAGCATACAGTGTCGCAATCGCACGTTCTGTTTGGGTGGCATTAGTGTGTTGAGCCACTCCAGACCAACTGTGGTAGGCGATTTTCTTGGCCCCGGCAATCAAACTCGCAGCGGCTTCAATTGACGCAACAGATACCCCGGTGATACGGCTTACGTTTTCTGGGTCATAATTAGCCAACATATCTTTAAAAGATGAAAACGCCGTTTGGCAGGAAATTTTTGCACCATCAGCTATTGCGACTTCAACATTGCCCTCAAGTGCAGCTGTAGGCATCAGCGTTTCTTCAGTTCGAGTCTCGGAATCGATAAATGTGACTTGCTGGTTGTGTTCGTCCCAAACTGTATAGCGATTACTGATGGCAAGTGGGTTAATATCTTTTTCCCGAAGAAAATAACCATTATCATTTCGAACCAACAAAGGACCATTAGTCCAGTTTCGAACAAACTCATGATTAAACAGGTTTCGTTCTACCAGGAGATGGCTTAACCCCAAAGCTAATGCACCGTCAGTTCCAGGATTGACATCAAGCCAGGCATTTGCTTCTTTCGCTAAGGGTGTCGGGCGAGGATCCACGACAATCAGTTTTGCGCCGTTATTTCGACCAGTACCAATCGCACTAGCCTGGGCAAGCCAAGTATTCGCGGGGTTATGCCCCCAAAGAAGAATAAGATCGGCATGGGAATAATCAGCAACAGGAATGCCGCAGCCAAAGGTCCATCGATGTGCAACGTCTTTATGCCAGTTACATATCTCAGTTCCATAGCTGGTATTTGGGCTGCCATAGATACGAACAAATCGCTCTAACCATTCAATTGCATCACTGAGGGGGGTACCGCTTGGGCTCGTAAAGCCGAAAGCGACAGATTCAGCTCCATCCTCTCGTTTAAATTTTTCCAGTTGTCCGGCTATCGTTGACATAGCCTCTTCCCAACTTATACGTTGCCAGCCCGGATCCTCTGCACCTTTAGGATGAGTTCTCTTCATCGGGTACAGAATTCTATTTGCGCTGTCCACCAGCTCAGGTGCCGCTTTCCCCTTCATACACATGGCCTTACCATTAGGGTGTTCAGGGTTAGCCCGTACCTTGATCAGGTGGTCATTTGCTACTTCACTCAGCGTCCCACACCGCGAACGGCAAAGTGTGCAATATCCGGGAATAATATCTGACATTGGAAACCTCACTACTAAAAACAGTTAATATTCTTTAAAAACCACATTGATTTCTTTTTACCCAAGAGTTACTAACCCAATTAATGTCATCTTGTTTTGTAGGCGTAATTTCAGTTGAAATTACTGTCATCTATGGATTGCGGCTAAGAAATTTCAGGACCAGAGTCTGATTTTTGTAAACCGTTAACATCTGCAAGATACAGTGCACTCAAAATAGGGCATTCAGGCTTATCATCCCCTGCACAGCAATCAGAAAGCGTTGTAAGTATTGATGCCATACGCTGAAATTCTTGAATTTTTCGCGTCAACTCGTTGATGTGTGACTCGACTAATTTTTTTACATCAGCACTCTGGCGCGAATGGTTCCCCCACAGACAGAGAAGTTCCCCTGTTTGTGCCAGAGAGAAACCTAATTCCCGACATCGGCGTATAAAATGTAATTTGTACACATCAATATCGCGGAACATCCGATACCCGGCTGCAGTTCTGGCTACTTCCGGTATTAATCCCGCCTCTTCATAATAGCGGATCATTTTTGCGGAAACTCCGGATAACCGGGCAGCATCACCAATGTTCATCCTTACCTCCCAAAATGTATTCTGTTGATACCAGATCCAGTTTCAAATGACGTCGTTTCCGGCGCTCTTACCTTGCATACGTAGTGATACGGTTACCGTCTGGCTCATCAATATTGAGTCGATATCCAGCCTAAACCTTCCTGTGGCGGTAAGGTCAAGAAAAAAGATCATCAAGATAAGCTGTATAAGAAACCAGATGTGACGAAAATACTCATCTCCCTTATGACCACATACTTAATGACTCAAAACACTCTTCTTTGGGTTTAGAAAGAATGCTATCTCTAGTGGAATCATTTTTATATTCGCCAACACTCACTAATTCCCATGATTCGACATCATTCAACAACGCAAGCATCAACTTATTATTTAATGCATGACCTGACTTATAAGCATGGTAGGCGCCAATAATATTATGGCCTGATACGAAGAGGTCTCCAATCGCATCCAGTGTTTTATGTCGCACAAGTTCGTTGTTAAATCGCAGACCTTCCGGGTTCAGAACGCTATATTCATCAAGACCTATCGCATTATTCAAACTTGCCCCTAACCCAAGACCTTTTTGTTGTAGAAGTTCTACATCACGAACAAATCCAAAAGTTCTGGCATCAGCAATCTCGCCAATATAGTGTGCCACTACACTCAGCAGAAATCAAGGGATGCTTAAAATCAATCATAAAATCGATCGAGAACTTAGAGTCTGGATGCAAAAGAGCCCATTTGTCGCCATCTTTTACGGAAACCGTTTTTTTTATCAGCAGATATTTTTTTAGCGCACACTGCTCTATCAAACCAGCGTGCATTATTGAATATATGAATCCTCTGGCACTCCCATCGAGAATGGGAAGTTCTGGAGCATCGAGCTCCACCAAGAGGTTATCAAGTCCCATGCTGGACACCGCAGAGAGGAAATGTTCGATTGTTGAAACTCGAACTCCCTGAGGGTTGATAATGCTTGTTGCCAGCATAGTGTCATGAATCTGATCGGCACGGAGCTGAATATCAACAACAGGAGTTACATCTGTTCTACGGAACCGTATGCCACTATTGGCACCAGCAGGCATGATTTTCATGTTAACGGTTTTACCGCTATGCAAGCCAATACCGTTTAACTCAACAATATTCTTGATAGTTTTTTGCTTGATCATGGAGACCTCTATTTGCTCTAGCGACTAGGCAGAACGTCTGCAACAAGGCTCCATTAATGATTCCCCCTATTGCCCTGTTCATCGTCCTCGCTACTCTCGACTTGGTTCCATTAAAAACCCTAAAGTTGATATAGGGTCAAGCTTTTATACGATATACACATGAAGCATCTTGCACGAGTCGCACTGACTGACCCGAGTTAGTTACCATCATATTCCTTATGGTTGAGACCATATGGAAATCAGTGAATTAAAAATATTTATTCATCCAAAACACAAATGGTTTTAAGAAAACCTAACCCCCTTCTTGTAAAATTATTCAAGATAGTCAAGTATATTTTTTATATTGTCAATTAGGGCCACATGCAGGTCAGGGTCATCACATTCATCTGAATGGCAATAGGAAATATGTTGAAGTATAATTCTTTTTTTGAATTCGCTAACGGTGCACTCCAACTCATACACCGACCGTACGATATCAATACAAGGTTCATCATCGATTAAAAAATCCTGCATTTTATTATATTTATCAGCCAGCTCTTCTATCATAGGAATCAATACGGGGTCATTAACTAACATTGGCATATCTCTCCTCATCGTCTGAAAGTAAAGATGGACACAGCGCTGATAAATCCCAACTCCCTTGCTTACGGTACCGACCGGGAGGAAGATGAAACTTGTTTTTGAAAGCTCTCGTGAAAGTTTGTTGCGAATCAAAACCATACTGAAGAGCAATGTCCAGAACTGTTCTGGAAGTTAGTTTCAGATCGATGGCAGCGCAGGATAATCGACGAGAGCGAACATATTCACCCCGCGCAATGCCGGTCGCCTGTTTAAATAAACGTTGAAAATGCCATCGTGAATAACCAGATTTTTCAGCAATGATTTCTACTGGCAAGGTTTTATTCAATGAACATTCAACCCACTGTACAATATCTTCGACAACACTTTCAGAATATTTTTTGGTGTCCATCCGCTCCCCCTCAAACCATATTCGATAAATATGTTCAAACCAGAATACGGTCTCTGAGTCTGTCGTCCATGAAGAACTCAGAGACCCAACTCTTTATTTTCGTAATAATCTCAGGCCATTTGCCACAACCAGAAGACTGGCACCAACATCAGCAAATACAGCCATCCACATGGTTCCCATTCCCATGAGCGTGAGTACAAGGAATACGGCTTTAATACCTAGAGCGAGGCTGATATTTTGTACAAGTAAGCTGTACGTTTGTCGGGACAATTTCACAAAGGCTGGTATTTTACGCAGGTCATCATCCATTAAAGCTACATCTGCAGTTTCAATCGCCGTATCAGTACCCATTGCTCCCATAGCAAAACCGATATCAGCTGCAGCCAGAGCCGGTGCATCATTGATACCATCACCAACCATCCCAGTGATTCCAATCCGTGAATGCTCTTCAACTGCACGATGTTTATCTTCTGGCAATTGATTCCCTCGAGCCTCATCAATTCCAACCTGAGATGCGATTGCTTTAGCTGTATGTGGGTTATCACCAGTCAGCATAATAGTTTTAACGCCAAGTTCATGAAGTTGTTCAATCGCTTCACGACTGCTGTTTTTAACAGTATCAGCAACAGCGAACAGCCCAAGCACTTGCTTACCATCATTGAGTAAAATAACTGTTTTACCCTGGCTTTCCAGCCTTTGTACTGTTGCTTTAATCTCTGATGGACAATTAAAGTGTTCTTCTGTCAAACGCAGGTTTCCAAGGTAAAAATCCTTACCTGTAATTACGCCATGCACACCTCGCCCAACAATCGCTTCAAAGCTGTCAACATCCTGCTTTTTCAAATCAGCAGAAGCATTCACAATTGCCAGTGAAACAGGGTGATCAGAGTAACTAGCGAGACTAGCTGCAGTAGTACGAACTTCACGCTCGCTCCATCCATTGAATACCATTACGTCGGTTTGTACTGGTTTCCCATGGGTAATAGTTCCTGTTTTATCCAGCGCAAGGGCTTTTAGCTTACGTCCCTGCTCAAGATAAACACCGCCTTTAATGAGAATCCCTTTGCGAGCAGCTGCAGTAAGTCCACTGACAATCGTTACTGGCGTAGAAATAACCAGGGCACATGGACACGCTATGACAAGCATAACTAAAGCTTTATAGATCCACTCCTGCCATGTTCCTGCCCCAAACAATGGTGGCAATACAGCAACCGCAACAGCAATACCCATAACGACTGGGGTATAAATCTGGGAAAAGCGGTCAACAAAACGTTGTGTAGCTGCTTTGGCACCTTGCGCCTGCTCAACAGCATGAATGATTCGCGCAAGGGTTGTATTATTTGCAGCTGCAGTGACTTTATATTCAAAAGAGCCTGACTGATTTATTGTTCCAGCAAATACTGTATCGCCCGCGATTTTATCGACAGGCATACTTTCACCTGTAATTGGAGCCTGGTTAATGGTGGTTTGACCTTTGACGATTTCTCCGTCGAGACCAATTCGTTCACCTGGTTTTACCCTAACAATACTGCCCGGTTGTACGCTACTGGCGTCAACTTCCTGCCATGTTCCATCAGCTTGTTGGACCATTGCAGTTTCAGGAGTCAGGTTCATCAGTGAACCTATTGCATTTCTGGCTCTATCGAGTGATTTGGCTTCTATTAGTTCAGCAATGGTGAATAACACCATAACCATCGCCGCTTCTGGCCACTGCCCAAGGACCAAAGCCCCAGTAACGGCAATACTCATTAGTGCATTGATATTCAAGTTGCCATTGCGAATCGAAATCCAACCTTTTTGGTAGGTTGTCAGACCACAAGAAAGCACTGCTATCAAAGCCAACCCAGCTTCGAGCCAGTCAGGCATATCAGCCCAGTGCATCACTTCGGCTGCAAGAGCAGCTACGCCAGCCAGAGCTAATGGCCACCAGGGCTTTTTTTTCTCCTGGGTATTTTTCTTGCCGCTAGTATTATCCGAAACTTCTGGCTCGAATCCCAACGAGCGAATTGCAGCCATGATCGCTTCAAGCGAATCCGGTGTATGAGTTACAGTCAAAACACGCTGCATCAGGTTGAAATCAAGCTCTTTAACAGAGCTCATTCCACCCAGTTTCTTTTTGATAAGATTTTCTTCAACAGGACAATCCATCTGCATAATGCGAATTTCTGTCCGTAATCCACCAGCCACAACCTGCGAGCCCCCCAGGCTACTCAATTGTTCTGGAGCCGCGGAGCAACAATCCCCCTCATGGCCGTGATCGTGGCCTTCATGAGAATGCTCTTGCGCGGCATGATCATGGTTACATCCCTTATGATTATGCTCATCATGCGAATGCCCTTCGCCGCCATGACTATGGGCATCATGATTATGGCCTTCATGGGAATGGTCATCACTGCATTTATTGTGATTATGAGCCTTCTGATCATGTGCATGATCATTTGCTTTATGTGATTCACCAGTATTCTTAACCCGGAGTCCTGTCCCTAAATTGAACGTTTCACAGCAACTAGCCGCTTCGTCTCCTGCAGGGGTTTTGCTATTTTTTACACCACCACTCATTTTCATTTCCTCATCTGCTAACTATACTGACTATTAAAGACCCTGATCTAACTACAGGGTCAAGTGCATAAGGGGGGATGCATGAAAATTGGTGAATTGGCCCGTAAGGCGGGTTGTCCGGTGGAAACTATTCGGTACTATGAGAAAAAAGGATTACTTCAAGCTCCATTAAGAGATATTGAAAATAACTACCGCTGTTACAACAATACTCATCTGGAAAAGTTGTTATTTATCCGACGCTGCCGCTCTCTTGATATGACTCATGAGGAAATACGTGCATTGCTACTGGCAATTAATAATCGCGGTAAAGACTGTGGCCCCATTGATGCAATAATCAGTGCCCATCTCACGCATGTTCAGCATCGTATTAAAGAGCTATTAGCCCTGGAAACACAACTAAAAGAACTTAATGGCTATTGCAGCTCAGACCGGAGCGTGGACGAATGCGGGATAGTACAGAAATTGACTGCTGATGAAGAGAATGGTGATCTTCCTTTAACCGTACCAACTGACCACTTGGGGGGGGTGCATTAGTGGTGTGCGCTTATAAGTTGATTAGACTGATGGCGTAACACTAGCCCATACAGCTTTGTGCTACGCCATCATGCCCTTAAAATAAGGGGTCGGGCTTTTTCCATTTCGTTACCACGAGAACTACGTTGCACCGCCCCTTCTCTCTTACCGGGATGGCTTTTAGCATCAGCGGTCATTAATGTCTGGTATTGGGCATTCAAATCGCTCATCCCCAGCACAGCTTTTGAACAGAGCTCTGAGTGTATATGCCATTCGTTGCATATTTTCCATACGTCGCTCTAAATCATCCATATGCTCTTGTGCCAGACGTTTAACATCGGCGCTCTGGCGAGATTTGTCATTCCATAACTTGAGCAAATCGGCTATCTATTCAAGAGAAAAACCAAGGTCACGCGCACTGCGGATAAAAATCAGACGGTGGACATCATTGGGTGCATAATCACGGTAGCCTGCTTCGGTACGACCTATAGCAGGAATCAGACCAATTTGCTCGTAATAGCGAATCATCTTTGCGAAGATTCCTGATTCGTTCGATGCTTTACCAATGTTCATAACTCCCCTTTATCTTAGTGCTCAGAGTCTTCTGCCAGCGGAGTCTGGAACCGACGCAAACGAAGTGCGTTGCCCAGAACAAATACACTGGATAGCGCCATCGCGCCTGCAGCAAAGATTGGCGAAAGCAGCAATCCATAGGCAGGGTACAGCAAGCCTGCTGCTACAGGGATCAATGCGGCATTATATCCAAACGCCCAAAAAAGATTTTGCCTGATGTTACCTATTGTTGCCTTAGACAATCCAATAGCATTAGGCACACCCTGTAGGTTGCCGGACATTAAGACAACATCAGCAGATTCCACCGCTATATCGGTACCTGTACCAATTGCAAGCCCAATATCTGCCACAGCTAAAGCTGGGGCATCATTAATGCCATCACCAACATAAGCGACCTTACCGTAAGACTCCTTCAACCGACGAACTGCTTCAACTTTCCCTTCTGGCAACACTTCGGCAACCACTTCATCAATACCCAGCTGTCTCGCTATCGCATTTGCTGTATTGGCATTGTCACCTGTAATCATTGCGACTTTGAGCCCCAGTTGGTGCAATGCATTTATGGCAATCGGCGTACTTGATTTAATAGGGTCAGCGACTGCGATAATGGCTGCCAGACGTCCATCGATAGCAACATAGAGTGGAGATTTCCCTTCGTTTCCAAGGCGTATCGCAGTCTTTGAAAAATATTCGATGTCCAAGCCTAACTCACGCATAAATCGATCAGCCCCAATCTCTACGCGCTCTCCGTCTACTAGTGCTCAGAGTCTTCTGCCAGCGGAGTCTGGAACCGACGCAAACGAAGTGCGTTGCCCAGAACAAATACACTGGATAGCGCCATCGCGCCTGCAGCAAAGATTGGCGAAAGCAGCAATCCATAGGCAGGGTACAGCAAGCCTGCTGCTACAGGGATCAATGCGGCATTATATCCAAACGCCCAAAAAAGATTTTGCCTGATGTTACCTATTGTTGCCTTAGACAATCCAATAGCATTAGGCACACCCTGTAGGTTGCCGGACATTAAGACAACATCAGCAGATTCCACCGCTATATCGGTACCTGTACCAATTGCAAGCCCAATATCTGCCACAGCTAAAGCTGGGGCATCATTAATGCCATCACCAACATAAGCGACCTTACCGTAAGACTCCTTCAACCGACGAACTGCTTCAACTTTCCCTTCTGGCAACACTTCGGCAACCACTTCATCAATACCCAGCTGTCTCGCTATCGCATTTGCTGTATTGGCATTGTCACCTGTAATCATTGCGACTTTGAGCCCCAGTTGGTGCAATGCATTTATGGCAATCGGCGTACTTGATTTAATAGGGTCAGCGACTGCGATAATGGCTGCCAGACGTCCATCGATAGCAACATAGAGTGGAGATTTCCCTTCGTTTCCAAGGCGTATCGCAGTCTTTGAAAAATATTCGATGTCCAAGCCTAACTCACGCATAAATCGATCAGCCCCAATCTCTACGCGCTCTCCGTCTACGGTAGCCCTGACGCCCATCCCAGTAATTGAATCAAACTCAGTCAACACCGGCAGTGATATCTCTTTTCCTAGAGCGGCCTCAACGATAGCGCGGGCAATAGGATGTTCCGAACGTGATTCAACAGCGGCAACTTTTGCTAATACTAAGTCAAGCTCAAACCCTTCAGCCAACTCCAGATCTGTCATTACTGGGCGTCCCTCAGTCAAAGTGCCAGTTTTGTCTACAGCAACGACCTTGGCATCTTTAAGCAACTGCAGAGCTTCTCCCTTACGGAACAAGATCCCCATTTCTGCACCACGGCCAGTACCTACCATGATAGAGGTTGGGGTAGCCAATCCCATTGCACATGGGCAGGCAATGATCAACACAGCCACGGCATTAACCAGTGCGAAAGACAGGGCCGGTGATGGCCCAAATGTTAACCAGGCAAGGAAAGTTAACAACGCTGCCAGCATCACCACAGGAACAAACCATAATGTCACCTTATCGACCACAGCTTGTATGGGTAGTTTAGAGCCCTGGGCTTGCTCTACCATTCTGATTATTTGTGACAGCATCGTCTGACCACCAACGGCTGTTGCACGCAACCTCAATGCTCCTTTCTGGTTAACAGTCCCGCCAACCATTAAGCTTCCGGGAACTTTCTCGACGGGGATAGGCTCCCCCGTTATCATCGATTCATCGACAAAACTTGTTCCTTCGCTCACCTCACCATCAACCGGTACCCGCTCACCTGGTCGAACTTCGACAATGTCATCAAGGGCTACATCGCTGATGGGAATATCGATGACAATACCGTTACGCAGCACATGCGCCTCTTTGGCCTGCAATCCAACCAAACGCTTGATAGCCTCAGACGTTCGACCTTTAGCCCGCGCCTCCATGAATCGTCCTAAAAGAATAAGAGCGACGATTACCGCAGCTGCTTCGTAATACACATTGACGGTACCTTGAGGCAGAAGACCCGGAGCAAAGGTCGCAACCATTGAATAACCGAATGCAGCGAGAGTCCCGACGGAGACGAGAGAGTTCATGTCTGGGCCAAGTCTTAATAACGCGGGAAAACCTTTCACGTAAAAGCGCCGTCCCGGAATAGCCAGCACCAGCAATGTTAACACAAACTGGAGATACCAGCTTTCCTGGAGCCCAATGGTATCCATTATCCATTGATGCATTCCCGGTATCACATGCGACCCCATTTCCAGAATAAATACTGGTAACGCAAGTACAGTCGCCAAAAATAAATCTTTCTTCAACGCAGCCTTTTCAATATCTTTTTTTTCTGCAGTATCATCATTATTCTGGCTTTGGTTATCAACCAGGCTGGCTTCATAACCGATTTTTTCGATAGCAGTTATGAGGTCATCAGCTCCAGCGGTTCCACGAACAGTGGCTCTTTCAGTCGCTAAATTAACAGTGGCTTCTTTTACACCTTTAACCGCTCGGAGCGACTTTTCGACACGCCCTACGCATGATGCACATGTCATGCCCTGAACTGATAACTCTACAGAAGCTTGGGGAACCTCATAGCCGACCTTTTCAACTGCTTCAACCAACGCCATACGATTAACTAATGTATTTAGGCGGATATCTGCACGCTCAGTTGCAAGGTTAACGCTTACGCTTTGTACACCTTCAACCTTAGCCAGAGCGGCTTCAACTCGTCCAACGCAGCTTGCACAAGTCATTCCCTCAATGGGCAAACTGACTTGAGTTTCACCATCATTAGAATGCTGTTTTTTTTGAATGCTCATGATGTATTTCTCATCGTTATGTTCAGATAAAGAACAACCTTAAGGCTTACCATCGTGGGAAGGTCAAGCGCATTATTTTGAACATGCCGATACCGTGGAAGAAATCGTCATAAAATCCTTTACATGAACACATGTTCATGTGTCAGAGTATCGATAAAACCCAGCTTTTTGCTGCAATGTAGTTCACTTAAGCGGAGCTGCCTTGCGATTAACTGGATATCGGGTCTTTGATATTTTTACCGCCCTAGGCCTATTTGGCTTAGGGCGTTTGTCTATAAAAAGGATGGATAAGTCTCCTCGCAGACTTTTTAGACGCTTTGCCGTATTACCGGGAGACACCTCTTTGCACATGACCTTTGTTGACTCGCGATAAACTGACAAGCGTACTTAAAACTGATTTCATTGGGCATTCGACCATGCTCTACTGTCGCTTGACTGGCCTCTCGTCTCACCAAGTTATAACCAAGTAAAAGCCCCCCATAGTTCTTGATAGACAAGCTCCACCGTCTTACTCCTCAGTACTAAAGCGTTGTGTTGCATCGAACTTTTTATGTCTCGATACCCCAACTCAATTTACCATCTCTCATGGTAAAGCTCAGCGACCAATTCTCCGTCGTACTCTTCCCTCGGCAAAGACGTAAACACGGTTTTGTGCTTACCTTGTACTTGATATGTAACGGCTCTGACTTGCCATTTTTCAGGTAGGTTAGGATTTTTCTTGCGTGCCTGTGGTGAGACGTTCATTTCTACCAACATGTCGTCGCTCTCCTCATCGTCCAGAAGGATGTATTTAACCCCTTTCTTAGCAGGCAACAAACAGACCAGTTACCGCGAGTGAAATAGCGCAGTTAACTCAATAGGCATTCACTTTGCGACGCAACATGTTGAGCTTATCAACCTGGCGTCGAATATCACTGAAGAATTCTTCTTTCTCCATGGCCAGCGCTAGCTCCCATTCTTTGGCCAAACCTTGGCAGTCCAAAAATGCGTATCTCAGCTTCGTCTTTGAAATACGCAGCCCCTTGCTAAAGACCACGCGTTTGCCTCGTTGACCGTGAAAACTGTTGATGTACCACTCAATGCCAAAGCCATACTTAAAGTCTCTGATACGGACACCAAGCAGCCCCCAATCTTTAAAGGGCGCATTCTCGCGAACCTTGTAATGGGTAACCCAAAAGTCATCAACTTCAGTTCGTGCCAGTGCTTTTAGCCTGTCCGTTTCTTGCTGAAGTAAATCTGATACCTCTGCTTTCCATTGTTCATTGACGATTTCTACCAAACCAATTTCCCCATCCAATTAACCCCAAAAGCCAAAACCACTATCCGTTTGGCTTTTGGATCGAAACGCCAAACGTAAAACTGCCGTAACAATCACTGTTTGGCGTCTCGATATAAATCAACTCGCGCAATCCCATACCTGACAAGGGATACAGGCCGATTTCACTTAAAAACGCCTAAAAAGACGTATTGCCATGAAAATACAAACCGTTTGGCAAGTTCAGGCCAGAATGCAAACAACGTTTGGCGTCTCGATTTTTTTGGCTAGGTTATCCGCCGCCAAACAGAGCCTATTCTCATACTTTTGCGAAAATGCAATAGGCAGATAGATGAAAGGATTTGTCACCTTTCTGCCCACCGCCAGTGCACCGAATCCTGATAATGACATTTGAGTGAACCGCCAGAGCACTTGGAAAAGCCCAAGCGTGACCAGTGCGGTTGATTGAAAACTGTTAGAGCACTTTGAGTGCACAGGAGATAAGTATGTTTGTACTAGGCGTAGATATCGGTTACTCAAACCTGAAGCTGGCCATTGGCCAATCAGGCAGTGAACCGAAAACCATTATTCTGCCTGCGGGTGCCGGTCCTGCGGATCGTATGCCGGAGCGTATCGGTGGAGGCGATGATGAAACTTGTTTGTATGTGTCTGTCGATAATGAGCGTTGGGCGGCAGGTGTGCCTGCTGGACGCCTTCAAGGCTGGGAACGAGAGCTTCACCCGGAATATCCCACCACAAAAACCTATAAGGCGCTTTTTCATGCCGCATTGTTAATGGCTGAAACAGAATCCATCGATTTGGTTGTCACTGGATTACCGGTTTCCCAGTTTCATGAACCACAACGTAAGTCTGACCTTGTGCAGCGTTTAAAAAGTGTCCATCAAGTGACGCCTAAGCGCAGCATCACAGTTCATGACGTCAAAGTGCTGCCGCAGCCTGCCGGTGCCTATATGGATCTGGTTCAAACAGGTGGTGATTTGGGCTTGATTGAAGAAGGTCGTGTCGTTGTCATCGATCCAGGCTTCTTTTCTGTTGATTGGGTTGCCCTTGAGGCCGGAGAAATTCGCTACAGCTCATCAGGAACCAGTCTTCAGGCAATGTCCGTGCTACTGGAAACCATTGATAAGCTGATTTCGGAAGATCACGGTGCCAAAGTCGGAATGGATCGACTTGAAAAAGCCATGAGAACCGGCGACTTGCAGGTGCTGCTATTTGGTGAAAAAGTCGATATTTCACCTTATCTGAATGCTGCCATGAAAAAGGTAGCGCCTGTTGCTCTTACAGCCATGCGCCAATCCATGCGTGACGAAAGCATCAATGCAGACTTGGTATTGATCGCCGGAGGTGGAGCCTTGGCTTATAAGGAAGCGGCCAAGGAGATTTTTTCACGAAGCAAGATCATCGTGCCGGAACAGTCTGTTTTGGCGAACGTCCGAGGCTTCTGGTTTTATGGGGCATGATCATGAGAGTTGTCGTCAACATCCCCCCAGGGAGCCACCCAGAACTACTCAAAGAATTAGAAAAGACGCCGCCACGGGAACGCGCTGAGCGTCTGAGGATGCTGGCCACCTTTGGCTTAATTCAAATGAGCCAACCCAATCTATCAACGACATCTGCACCGGTGGATGGCCATGCACCAGATGGTGAAGTTACTTCCATGAGTACAGCGCCAGAACCCAAAGCAGAATCACGTAAACAATCATTAAAATCAAAACTAGGGCTGGGCTTATAACATGGCGTTATCAGTTAGCTGGCTCGATGCCAGGTTAAGTAAAGAAGCAAAAGAAACCGTAGTAAAAGCCGACCGAGATGGGCTAAGTGCTCGGGTATCGCCCAAGGGCAAAATTGTTTTTCAGTTTCGTTATCGTTTCGATGGCAAGCAACAGCGGGTAGACATAGGTACTTACCCACTTATGAAGCTTGCTGAAGCCAGGAATGAGCTGGATAGGTTAAGGTCAGTACTTGATCAGGGCAGAAATCCCAAGCTCTACCTACAGCAGGAACGGGCCAAGTATTCTGCCAACCAAAGCTTCGAATCGATTTTTCGAGACTGGATAGACTCTGCCGGTAAGCAAGGGCTAAAGGAGAAAACGTGGCACTTCCAAAAACGCAGCAGTGAAATATATTTGCTGCCCCGACTTGGCAAGTACCCATTAACTGACATCAATGAATTGTCCTTGCGAAACTGTCTTCGTGAGGTTTCGGAGTCGTCCCCTTCAAACACAGAGCGCCTAGTGTCTGTACTGCATAAGTTCTATGACTGGCTGATTGATGAACAAATTTTGGAAATTAACGCTGCTGCTGGGATCACAGCAAAGAAGGTTGGCGGTAAGAAAGGCAAACGAACTCAGGTGCTAAATGACAACGAGATCAGGATACTTTGGCGCTATTTGCATGAGTCAAAAATTACTGAGAAGAACCGCATCTACATAAAATTGCTTCTGTTATTGGGAGGCCGTAAGGGAGAACTCATTCAAGCTGAAAAGCATCACTTTGACTTGCAATCTGCAATGTGGACAGTGCCCATAGAGATCCGCAAACAAGGTGAGAAAATTGGAGCGCCGATCATGCGGCCATTAATCAAACCAGCTATCGAGCTGATTGAACTGGCGATGCAGATGAGCAAATCAACTTACTTGTTTCCCGCGAACGGACAAGAAGAGCTTGCCACAAATGGCTTTGATACCACTATTCCTAACAATGTGAAAATCTGGGCTCGCAGATCGCTTGGTATTGAGATGGAACACTGGTCTATACATGATCTTCGCAGAACGATGCGAACGCGAATGTCAGCCATCACCACGCAAGAAGTTGCCGAGTTGATGATTGGCCACAGCAAAAAAGGGTTGGATGCTATCTACAACCAATATCAGTACCTGGATGAAATGCGTCATGCTTACGACGTTTGGTATCAACAACTAGAAACCATCATTGAGCCGACAGGCTTTCCATTCAACTGGCGTTTCGGACAATAAAATAAAAGAAAGAGGCTCAGTCCTCTTTCTTCTCATACTCCTCCAAATCTTCAATGTGCCACAGCTTGTTTCGTGTATTTCGGTTGATACGAGGTTGCGGCAAGCTGCCATCTTTTATTCTTCGCCAGAGCGTCGTATAGCTAATGTGGTAACGAGCCATCACTTCGTAAGATGTTAGAAAAGGGGTTACCTGGTGCGCTACTGCTGTCATCTGCATTCTCCTGAAAATCAATGTAAAGCTATCATCGCCTGATTCATCACTTGTTGATGGTCAGAAAGATGCATGATTTGTTCAGAAGATCAGCCTTATCATGACACCGGTATCATTGTGCAGTTTACCAAATTTCCAGTTTACGGCGAAAAGCGCCGTAAAATCGCATTAAGTTAAACCATCTTTATCGATATGCACGCTCTAGCTACTAGGAATTTAGCGTAGCGGTATACTTCGTAAGTGCATTTCGATGGCTTCAATCACTGACTTAGTGAGGGGTAAATGCGCTTTTTCTTTCGCCCATACCTCATGGGGTTCTAGGGATTTTCCCCTCTAAAGTAACATAAATCGCCACAACCCTCGCAGTTAATGGCTTGTGGAGCTGGGTTACCTTTCATTTTAGACTTCATTTTCAACAATAGGCCTAGTTATTTCCTGTAAATCAGGTAGTTTGCGGTTACTAGCGAACTGATAAGTGCCGCTCAGATTAATGTTCTGCCATGCAACGGGTGATACTTGTCGAGTTATTGCTGCTTTTTCCTCGTCACCAACTTCTTCAAAGTGCAGTAATAGATGACTTAGGATCATCGAGTTAAAGTAGATAATAGCATTTGCCGTCAAACGGGCACACTCGTTCCAGACGACTATTTCTGATTCGTTTTTTCCACGGAACTGGTCACGATTGACCGATGCAATAGCTCGCCTGAGGAAATGCCAGGCTTCGCCTCGGTTCAGTGCTCGTTGAACATATTGGCGCAGACTTGCATCATCAATATAATCAAGTAAATATTGGGCTTTGATGAGCCTATTATATTCCGTTAATGCTTGTAATATAGGGTGTCTAGATGGATAACCAGATAATTTGCGTACTAGCAATGCCTGTGTTGTGCGTTTTTCTTGAAGGGATAACACAATACGCTGAATATCCTGCCAGCCTTCTTCAATCACATTCATTTTTATCGGCTTTTTCAGCGCCAGATGCGTGTTTCCGTCGTCGCTTTCAGTTACGTTAAATAGGTCATTGATCACACTGGTGAACTGAGCATACCTAGGCGCAAAACTATAACCGCATAAATCCAATAAGGCATAATTAACATGATTAACACCATGGTGTCGGTTGAGAGGACATCTGGCTTAAGATCACTAGTATTAGATTGTAGTAAGTCGTAAATATAATGGGACTCATGCTCATTAGATCCTATGATACGGGCATTTAACGCACTATGATTGGCAACTAACGTCATGGCCGTAATACCTTTGTTGGTGCCGAAGTATTTCGAGGAGTAGCGAGTTTTAAAAGTCTCAAGGTGAGTTTCAAATTTTTGCCCATCGGTACTGGCGTGCAGGACGTCTTCTTGGATGTGATAGTGGCGGAAAATAGGGAGTGCCGCTACTGCGTTATTGATGATATCACTAGCCTCTTGCAAGGTTTCAGGCCTAATATAATTAGCTTGTATAGTGCTTAGATGCTCATAACTGCGATCAGATATTTGTGCCATCCCATATACGCCGCGATGTGTCGCATTCGCAATTAGAATAGCCAATAAATCATCCTGATTGGCGCCTACTTGTTTTTGTATTGGCAGCACGTGTGCGAAGCATTGCATAAAGTTGGTTTCTTGTTCAACATAACGCAACACATCAGCAATACTGACGGGGATCATTTGTTTAAAGAAAGGGTTGTTGACAAGTGATTGGGAGCCTTTAACTGGCAGTCGCCATCGTGTGCCACTTCGGCTCTTCATGATCACATTGCGGTTATCACCATTATCAATGTGACGAGCAACATCTTCTAGGGATGTTGTTAAGCGTATTTGTTTTACTTGCAGTAGCTTCTGAATCGGCTGCTTTAGCTTTTCCAATGTTGATGATGCCAATAGATCAGGCTGTATTGACGATGCAATTAAGTCGTCTTCTAGCGCACGATATTTAGTGACGTTTGATAAGTAAATTCGACCATTAAGCCGAGAAGCCAGTTGACGGTAAAGCAACCATTCGTATCGCTGTGGATGAACAACATCCTTGTTAATTAACCATGGACGATGTTTTTGTTGGATAAGTGTACTATCCATTGTTTGCAATGTATTACCTGCTAATAGTTCTGTTTTTGTGGTTTTGAGCTGGGTCACTAATGCTTCTGAGCCTTTACCTGCTTGGCATTCAAGACATAGAAACACGGGCCTTAATAACTGCTCAATTAACCCGTTTTGATCATCATAATATTGCCATTGATATTCTTCTACCGTGCGTTTTTGCTTTTTTAAGTACAGGCATAGCGTTTCTATATCTTGGTTATTCATTACACTTAATGCTTGTTGCCTAACCGTTGCAAATGGTTGATTATCGTCGATACTGTCATCAACAAACAGATGCAGTAATTCTGCGGCTTTGGTGACATTGTCTGCAGCTGACCTCCATGAGTCAAACACTGCCTGTTGGGCAAACGCATGCGCAGCTTCTTGTTGTTTACGGATATGATGAATAAACCCATCAGCCAATCGCTCTAGGCTTTGCCGTATGCGTTGAGTCAGAAAACACAGCAACCATAGGTGTTGCTGTGGACGCTTAAAGCGTTTTAGTTTACTGCCATAATAATCCACCATTTCACCGAAGTGTTGTTGGTTTTTAGACGATAAGGCTAAGCCCTTAACAGCATTATCAATCTGTCTTGTATAAGGCTGTAACTGATGATACACCGTCAGTTCTTTTTTTTTAGCTCTGTCACCATAACGCTTTTTGCACCGGCTCGAAGCTGGCTTAAGGAGAGCCCATCTTTGTCATCGATAATAGTATTTAGAAATCCGTGTAGTTCAGATGAAACATGAATACGAAGCTTATTATTTAACGCCTTCTTGACCTGTTGGATAACACGACTGATAAGCTTTTGTAAGACAGTATATTTAGGGATGGCAATTCTATGCGTTGCTAGATATTCAGCGGCTGCATCGAATAGATAACGAGGCTCAAGCCAAGCTTTGCCGACCATAACAAGATGTTCGTACAGCGGCGCAAAGTGCAGACTTTCGTCCCATTTCTGATAGTTTAATAACCTCAGTATTCTTTTGATATATACGGTCACGCTGCATCTTATTAATGCTGAAAGGCCTGATCCCTTTGCCTCCTTGAACTTGCGTTGAAATAAACTGCATATCGTCAAAGATGAGGTTAAAGCTAGGTGAAAGAATCACAGGCTTAGACTTAAAATACCCTAATAACGCAATGAAATAGCATCGGTGGTTCCTTAGGCGAATACTTTTCAACTCTGTTAACTCGATCTCGTTTGGCGTAAAATACAATCGTTGTTGTTCAAGTGATAATAGCGGCGGAGAATATAGATCAAGCTGCTCAGCTTTGGTAAGAATTGATAGTTCGTTTTTTATAGCCATAGGAATTAAATTAAGTTTAAGGGGTTGTTAACCTCATAATTTGCCATACTTTGGAGAAGTAACCCACCTTTGTATGCCTTTAAATATGGTGAGTATGGCGATTTATGTTACTTTAGAGGGGAAAATCCCTAGAACCCCTCTAGGGAAACGTTCAACAATGTGATCTTCATGAAAAGCAACAGTGCGTTGACCTTCCTCATCAACATTCGATACGTAAGGCAGGCTGCCTAAATTTACAGTTTGTTTTACAACTTTGGGATAATTGCCACTCAAATTAAATGCTCCATTACAATACTGCAAAATATACGCATGAGCATTTAAGGTGTCAACAACAAATTGCAGTATTTGATTACTGCAAAAATAAATTGACCTAGCCAACAATGTCAGCCACAATAATTTTCATTAAATTAATTCCGATTTTGTAACGCCAGTTGGTCATACCCCATTGGCGTTTATTTACTTTTTGAGCAAATCGGTTTGCTGAACACAACCAAGGTTTAACGTTCATGAATGCAAAAATGCGCCAAGCTACTGAAGAGCTGCGCCTGAGTGATATTGCCGATATCCGCTTAGGCCACCCTTTTCGTGGCACGGTGAAGCAATACGACAATGGTGATGTAAATGTTGTTCAAGTAAGGGATACCGAGCCAACGGGTGAAATCAACCAATACACTATGGTTGAAACCGTATTAAAGACGAAAAAACAACCCGACTGGTTACAAAATGGCGATGTGTTATTTGTCGCTAAAGGGGCAAAACATTACAGCGTATTAGTAGAACAGGTATTAGAGCGCACAGTCTGCTCACCACACTTTTTTATGGTGCGTTTAAAACCTGAGTTTAAAGATGTGATCGTGCCCGATTTCTTATGCTGGCAGCTTAACCAACAACCAGCACAGCGTTATTTTAAAGCGACTGCTGAAGGTTCAATGTACCTAAGTATTCGCAGGCAAGTGTTGGAGAACGTGCCCATTAAGGTGCTTAAGTTAGAGAAGCAAAAACAACTCGCTGCAATTCACCGCTGCGCTGTTAGAGAGCAAAAAGTATTAAAAAAGCTGATTGAAAATAGACAGCAACAACTAGAAGCCATTGCTATTCACGCACTTGAAAGCTCATGCGTTTGAAAGAGAGCCTAAAACAAAACAGATTTAAAAATTAATAACAAGGACTAAAAAATATGACCACAACCAACCAAATCAATCAGGACGATATTAACAAAGCGGTGTGGAACGCCTGCGACACCTTCCGTGGTGTGATCAGTGCCGATACCTATAAAGACTTCATCCTGACCATGCTGTTTTTAAAATACATCTCTGATGTATACAAAGACGAATACAACAAACTGGTAACTCAATATGGCGATAATCCAGAGCTAATACACGCCATGATGTCGAAGCAGCGCTTTGTGCTGCCAGAAGGCGCGAGCTTTTGGGATTTATACGAAAAACGCTACGAAGCAGGTAA
Organism: Colwellia sp. M166; assembly: GCF_024585285.1. Classification (NCBI taxonomy): domain Bacteria; kingdom Pseudomonadati; phylum Pseudomonadota; class Gammaproteobacteria; order Alteromonadales; family Colwelliaceae; genus Colwellia; species Colwellia sp. M166. Next base: position 2,603,746 of record NZ_CP040755.1, on the reverse strand, counting down.
CGGCGAGCGTATTGATAAAGCCCTACACGCACTCGAAGAAGCCAACGGCAGTAAGCTTAAAAACGTATTCCAAGACATCAGCTTTAACACTGACCGCCTAGGCCAAGAAAAACAAAAGAACGATTTACTACGCCACTTACTAGAAGACTTTGGCAAAGACATTTTAAACCTAAGCACAGAGCGTGTAGGCAGCTTAGATATTATCGGTAACGCCTATGAATACCTGATTAAACACTTTGCCGCTGGCAGTGGCGCGACCGCTGGTGAATACTATACCCCGCCTGAGGTCTCAACCCTTTTAGCAACCATTTTAGAACCAGTTGAAGGCGACCAAATCTGCGACCCATGTACGGGCAGTGGCTCGTTGCTATTAAAATGTGGCGCTATGGTACGTAAAAACTCTGGTTCAAAAAAATACGCATTATTTGGACAAGAAGCCATTGGTTCAACTTGGGCATTAGCCAAAATGAATATGTTCCTTCATGGTGAAGACAACCACCGTATTGAATGGGGCGACACTATTCGTAACCCACTGCTACTTGATAAAGACGGCAACGGCTTATTGCACTTTGATGTAGTAACAGCCAACCCACCGTTCAGCCTCGATAAGTGGGGTCATGACGATGCTAGCAGCGACCCTTATGGGCGTTTTCGCCGTGGTGTACCACCAAAAACCAAAGGTGATTATGCGTTTATCAGCCACATGATTGAAACGCTAAAACCGGAAAGCGGAAGAATGGGTGTGGTGGTGCCACATGGTGTGTTATTTAGAGCATCGAGTGAGGGTAAAATTCGTCAACAACTCATTGAAGAAAACTTGCTCGACACCGTTATTGGCCTACCCGAAAAGCTGTTCTTCGGCACCGGCATTCCAGCGGCTATCTTGATCTTTAAGAAGCAAAAAACCGATAAAAACGTACTGTTTATCGATGCCAGCCGTGAGTTCAAATCAGGCAAAAACCAAAACCAGCTAACCGCAGAGAATATTCAAAAGGTTATCGACACCTACAAGGCGCGAGAAACCACAGATAAATATTCTTACCTAGCCAGCTTTGATGAAATTAAAGAAAACGACTTCAACCTCAATATTCCACGCTATGTGGATACCTTTGAAGAAGAAGCCGAGATTGATTTAGAAGCGGTGCGCACTGAACGTGTACAGCTAAAAAATGAGCTGCAAACCCTTGAGTTCGAGATGGAAGGCTATTTAAAGGAGTTGGGTTATGGTGCCTAATGGATGGAACTTGGGGGTGTTTTCAGACGGAATTGAATTGATTTCGGGTCAACATGTAGAAGCTAAATTTGTAAACACAGTTGGTAATGGAAAGCCGTATTTAACTGGCCCCGCAGACTTTCCCAGTGGAAAAATAGTAGTTACCAAGTATACGGAGAATGCTAAAAAGGAATGTTGCAAAGGCGATTTGCTAATAACTGTAAAAGGTTCAGGAACAGGTAAAGTAATTGAGGCTGATGCTGCTTATGCAATTAGTCGCCAATTAATGGCGATCAGGTCAACTTCATTTGACCCAAAGTTTTGTTTCTACAACTTGGTTGCAAGTATAAGAAGGTATGAAGGAGCTGCCGCAGGTTTAATTCCGGGCATTTCAAGGGAGGATGTGCTTAATACTCCAATAATGGTTCCTCCTCACAACGAACAACGCAAAATCGCCAAAATCCTATCTACTTGGGATAAAGCGATTAGCACCACCGAGCGCCTAATCGACAACAGTAAACAGCAGAAAAAAGCCCTAATGCAACAACTGCTCACAGGCAAAAAGCGCCTACTTGATGAGAATGGGGTTAGGTTTAGTGGGGAGTGGAAAAAAGGAAAGCTGAGCGATATTGCCAATATTGATTCTGGCTATGCGTTCAAGAGTAATGATTTTACCGACTCAGATAAGGGTATCCCTATTATTCGAATGAGTGACTTTAAAGCTGGAGGTATAGATATTTCCAGTGCAGCTAAAGTTATTCCAGAGAGCACTATTGGTCTTGATAGATTCAAGTTGAAAACCGGTGACTTCGTATTCGGAATGTCTGGCAGTTTGAGTAATTATGGCTGGGTAAAAGAACGAGATCTTCCGTGTTTTCTTAATCAACGTGTCGGGCGAATACTGGCCAAAGAATGCGCTGTGCAACTGTTTGTTACGTATTTGTATCTATCCGATAAGATCCAGCAGTCGATACTCGACAAAGCTGCTGGTGCAGCCCAGTTGAATATTAGTTCGACAGACTTAAGGACGACCATTGTTCACTATCCCTGCTATGAAGAACAACAAAAAATCGCTGCCGTGCTTTCAACTGCCGATCAGGAAATCTCTGCTTTGCAACAAAAGCTCGATGCCTTAAAGCAAGAGAAAAAAGCGCTGATGCAGCAGTTGTTGACGGGTAAGCGACGGGTTTTGGTGTAAGGAGGGCTATTTATGGATTTGAATATTGATCAGATTAGGAAAGCGTACCTCTTCGTTAAAAGCTACGCATACCATGAGAACCTTAATCTGTTTCTTAAGCAACGTGTGGCAGAGTTCGAGACTAGCCACACTGAATTGGACGAGGTGTTTGAATCCATAATAGAGGTCGTTGATCAAGAAAACCCTTCTAACCACAAGTATTTCAAGGATTGGCTGAAAAGTATTAACTACCACTTGCTACCAAAGCTTGTAGAGCGCAACGAAGACAAACCAAGCCAGAATACAGGGTTATTCATTAGTAATGTCCGTGATTCTGAGCAATATCAGGTTTCCAAAGTTAACTACTTCATCAATGCTCCGGTAGAAATCCATATCATTGAAATGCTGTGGTGTCTGTTTGTTGGCTCTGCTCTTGAGGAAGACATGAGCAAAGACAGCTACGGTAATCGGATGCACTCCTCGGCTCTTAACTTTTCAAAAGATAATGACCTTTCCGGCCAAGAGGTCTTCAAGCGATATATTGATCAATACAACCAATGGCGCGATCAGGCCTTAGAGGTTGCAACTCAAATCTCTAAGAATGGCGATGATGTGGCACTTTTATCGCTTGATTTGAAGTCGTACTTTTATCATGTGGATCTAGATTTTGAAAACATCGAAGCTGAAATTCAAAATCATTATTCAGACAACGCCCAACTCGCGGAACTTGCACTAAAACTCAACCTTGTGTTGGAAGCAATATACAGTCGTTACCAGCAAGTTATTGCACCTAGAATCAAGCAAACTCATGTTAAGTGCAAAGATAAAAAGTGTTTGCCTATCGGCATGGCGTCAGCATCCATCATCGCCAACTGGTATCTTTCAGAATTTGATTATTCTATTGGTGATGATGTTAGGCCAGCCTATTATGGCCGCTATGTCGATGACATTATAATGGTCTTCAAGCGTCCTAAGTTTGATGTAGAAAACCCAATACCATCATTTGTAAATCATTATTTAAGTTCTGTGCTCACAGCAACCGGCGATAATGCCGAATATGTAATATCAGTTGCTGACAATACGTTGCCAATGCAACAGGATAAGCTCATATTGCAGTTCTTTGATAAGGAGCATAGCCGCGCCGGGCTGGAAGCCTTTAAGCAAGAACTTGATGAAAGAAGCAGCGCATTCAAATTTTTGCCAAGCGATCATATTGATAAAGAACTCGACAGATTTGCATACGATGTACTCTATGATGGGTCTGCCAATAAGTTACGCAGCATTGTCGGACTTGCTGAAAATGAGACAGAACTGGCAAAGTATCTATCCAGCCATATAACGGCTCATCGACTTTGCAAACTAAACAATAGAGATGTGGTTCTTCCACAACTGAAGCAATTTTTTAAGGGGCAGAACGCACTTCAATTTTTCCGTTTATGGGAAAAGCTGTATCAATACTCGGTAATCACCAGAAATTACGGATTTGCTTCTTTCTTCTATCAGTATGTTGAAGCCGAAATAAACAAGATTATTGGCATTATGCCGAACTCTAGGAGGCCTTCCGATCGGTTTACCAAAAAGCTAAACGAAGACCTGAATTTATACAACCAGATTGCGTTGGCAATTACGATCGGACTTTTGGATATAAAAGCCTTTCCTTCTCATATCGACATTCTTTTCATTGAAGATGAGAGCGTGTTTCACGGCACAAACCCTGAATTAAATAAATTAGTCAGCTATGCATCTGATTTGCACTCCTTTTCATGGCAGTTTCGGTGCTCTAACCTTATTCGTCATCACCTCGTTGCCTGGCCCCTTGCAAATTATTCTCTTGAAGAGTCCGACCTGACATCTGAAAGCGATTTCACAAGCAATGAGGATGTCGAGTTAGATGAAACCAAAATTGCTTTTTCTCCACGATTCATACACTTCGACGAATGGCAGATCTTTCATTTGGGAAAATATCTCGCCACCGAGAACGATTTGAATGGTTGGCTAGCAGAGACCATAGATGCCTATAAGTATCGATTCTTCGGGAATGAATTTCCTGTTGACTTTACAACTGATGATGCAGGCACCGGAGGGATTGCTAAGTCCAGCCTATTGGTTTCTGACAAGGATTCTAAAGACCAGATTAACTTGGCAATAGCAAATCTTCGAGTAAACGAAGAGGATATCAGCAGTGCTGTGCGTCGAGATCGACAGCCGAACCTTAGCTTTAAACGCCAGGAAGATCTTTATAGCATCTTGAATTCGGCTCTTTATGAGAAAGCTGATCTATTGGTGATGCCTGAAGTTGCCATACCTGTAAGTTGGCTTCCGTTTATGGTGTCATTTTCACGTAGACATCAAATTGGTCTTGTTTTCGGACTTGAACACTGGGTATCGAATGGTGTCGCATACAATTTGATCATAGAAGCGCTGCCATTTAGAGTGTCTGGCAAGTACAAGTCCTGTGTGATGACGGCTCGCGTAAAAAATCATTATGCCCCTGCCGAACTAGGGCTTTTAGAAGCAGTAAGGCTTAAGCCTGGCAATCTTGTACTCAAGCAAAATGCCTATTACCACAAAGTATCATGGCGTGGTTTGTCATTTGCGTCATACAACTGCTTCGAATTATCAGACATCACACACCGGGTTTTATTTAAATCACAGATCGATCTTCTATTTGCATGCGTCTGGAATAAAGACACAAATTACTATCAACATATTCTGGAGTCCGCTGTCCGGGATCTGCATTGCTACACAGTTCAAGCAAATACCTCGCAATACGGAGGGTCTTGCGTATTGAGACCAACCAAAACCGAGAGTAAGACGATGCTTTATGTTAAAGGTGGTGACAACTCTTGTGTCCTGACTACAAAACTCGACATAAAGGAGCTTAGAGATTTTCAATACAAATCAAAACCAGGCTCAAAGGATTATTTTAAACACCTCCCCCCAGGTTATGACAGCGACTCGGTACTCAGCCGATGAACTTACTACACCTCGGGTATCAGGGGTTGAAGAGAGATAACAAATGACGCAATACACACCTAAATTTCAAGAAGAATTCAGCGCAAAAATACCTGCGCTGTCGCTGTTAACCAACTTAGGTTACACCTTCATTCCCCCCCAGCGAATGCGAAGCGCTACGTGGCAACACGCTTGCCAGCGAAAAAAAGAGCACGCATCAGGTGGTGTTGTTACCTGTAATGCGTGCCTTTTTAGCCAAACAGACATTTTCGTTTGCAGGTAAGCAACATACACTATCAGAAGCGGCCATTGATAAGGTAATGCATGAGCTGAACCCTGCCATGAACCTTGGGTTAAAAGCGGCTAATGAGAAAATTTACAATGCCCTAATGTATGGCGTGAGTGTTACTGAATTTATTGATGGTAAAAAAGCCTCACCCACTATTAAGCTGATTGATTGGCATAATATTGATAAAAATGCGTTTCATTGTACCGAAGAATTAGTAGTACAAAATGCCGAGGGCACAGGTAACCGTAGACCAGACATTGTGTGTTTTGTGAATGGTTTACCATTAGTGGTGATTGAGGCAAAACGCCCGGATTCAAACAAAGAGGGTAAATCGACCAACTTTGCAGCAATCTCTCAGCATATTCGTAACCAAAAGCAAGATGAAATACCGCACTTATATGCCTACAGCCAGTTATTATTGGCCATAAACGGGCATGAGGGCTTGTATGCAACGTGCGGCACCCCTGAGAAGTTTTGGGCAAAGTGGAAAGAAGAACACTCTCACTTAGGAATAGCCGAAGCGGAATTTGTCAGGTTAAAAAAATCATAAATTAAGCAATGAACAATTAAATGCACTGTTTAATCATCGCCCTGCAAAAGATAAAACAGATTACCTTTCACTTGTTGCTGCGGGTGAGCTGACAGTAACCGACCAAGATAGGCTGATTGTAAGTTTATTACGCCCTGAACGCCTACTGGATATGACCCGCCTGTTTACTTTGTTTGATAAAAAAGCAGGCAAGATTGTAGCTCGATACCAGCAGGTGTTTGGTATAAAAGCACTTATTGAACGAATTAATACGTTTGATGACTCTTCTTCCGCTCGCGGCGCTGGCGCACGTCAAGGCGGCGTTATTTGGCACACCACAGGTAGTGGTAAGTCGTTTACTATGGTGTTTTTATCTAAGGCGCTTATATGGCTTGAAGAGCTAGCGCAGTGCCGCGTAATTATTGTGACTGACCGCGTTGATTTAGAAGACCAGCTAAGCCGTACGTTTGCATCTGGTGGTGTACTGACCGACCGCGATAAAAAAGATGCGATGGCGACCACAGGTAAGCGTTTGGCCGAGCAAATTGGTCAAGGTAACGAACGGGTTATTTTCTCGATCATTAATAAGTTTGGCTCTGCCATAAAAATACAAAGACTGCTACAACGACAGCCCGAATATAATTGTATTAGTGGATGAAGGTCACCGCAGCCAAAACGGTGAAAATAATATCCGTATGCAGCAAACCCTGCCTAAAGCTGCTTTTATCGCCTTTACAGGTACGCCGCTATTAAAAGACGACAAGACTGCAAACAAGTTCGGTAAGATCATTCACTCTTACACTATGCAGCAAGCGGTTGAAGATAAAACCGTGACCCCATTGCTGTATGAGGAACGTATTCCTGAGCTAAACGTTAACGATAAGGCGATTGATGCATGGTTTGATCGCAGTACCAGTAAGCTGAGCGACAAACAAAAAACTGATTTAAAAAGAAAGTTTTCACAAAAAGGTCAAATATATCAAACTGCCGATCGCATTATGTTGATTGCCTATGATATTGCCGACCATTTTCAAAACTTTAAGCATCAAGGTTTAAAAGGTCAGTTAGCTTGTGACTCTAAAGCCTCTGCAATACGTTATAAAGAGGCTTTAGATAAAATTGGTACCGTGACATCAGTTGTGGCAATGTCGGCTCCTGACACACGTGAGGGGCATGATGTAGTTGATCAAGAAAGCAAAGACATTGTGCAAAATTGGTGGAAAGCCAATGTTGATAAAATGGACGAAAAAGCCTACACCAAAGCCATTATTGAAGACTTTGGTAGAGATGACGGCCCTGACATCATGATAGTGGTTGATAAACTGCTAACGGGCTTTGACGAGCCAAAGAACACTGTGCTTTATATTGATAAGCCTCTGAAAGAGCACAACCTAATACAAGCAATTGCCCGTGTTAACCGATTACATAGCAAAAAGCAGTTTGGTTACCTGATTGACTACCGAGGCATTTTAAAAAGAACTTGATACCACCATAGAAAAGTACCAAGACCTTGCTGAGCGCACTCAAGGCGGTTTTGATATAGATGACCTAAAAGGTTTATATAACCGAATGGATACGGAATACAAAAAGCTTCCGGGGTTACACAGCGATTTATGGGCGATATTCGATGGTGTTAAAAACAAACAAGATGGCCCCGCTTTACGCCAAGCATTAGCACCAAAAGTACATGAGGTTGGTGGTAAGCTTACCGACACCAACCTTAAAAAGCGTGATGATTTTTACTCAATACTCACGGCATTTTCAAACTGTATGAAAGTAGCGCTGCAATCAGCCACCTACTTTGAAGATAAGTCGTTTGATAACAAGCGCGACCTATACAAACGAGACTTAAAAGCCTTTGTCGATTTACGTAAGCAAGTACGTGAAGATGCCGACGAAACCATTAACTATGATGAATACGCTGAAGATATTCGTAGCCTTTTAGACAAGCACATTGCTGGTATTGAAGTTAAAGAGCCAGACGGTGCGTATTTAGTCGGTAACTTGGGCAAAGACGTTAAACCACAGGATATGAGCGATGACGAAGCGCGTAACCAAACAGATAAAATCACTGGCCGAATCACTAAGATGATTGAGCAAGACTTAGCTGATGATCCTTATGCTCAAGAGTATTTCTCTAAGATGCTTAAAAAGGCGATTGAAGATGCCAAAGCAATGTTTGATGCACCTGTTAAGCAGTACATATTGTTCGCTGATTTTGAGCAGGAAGTGAAAGAGCGCAAAGTGGCTGATGTTCCCAATGACTTTATGGATGACGCAGGCAAGTTAAACAAACATGCCCAAGCCTATTTTGGCCTGTTCAAACATTTATTCGATAGTGCATTTTTAACTGAAAAGGCACTGGATAATGAGAAATTGGTAGCGCTTGCTTTTGATATTGATGCCGTCGTAAATGACGCGGTTGCTGAGTATTCAATTAATCCAGCAGAAATTGAAAACGCCATTCACATGAAATTATTACCCATACTGTTTACTGAGCTTGGCCTTGATAACGCACAAAAACTGATTGAAGAAGTGCTTAAAGTCACTCGCTTAGAAGCTTAGCAAGGGGCTAACAAGCGTGACTAGACAAGCCGTTGCTGCCGCTATTTGCCCAAAAGAAAGCAGAACAACAACCAGTGAACGAGGTGTTTTTACCTATGGTAACGACACCATTCACTATGATGTTATTCGTAAAACCAAGCCTGCTGATAACGCTAAAAAAACAGCACGCAAGGTCATTATCAAGGTTCATCCTGATCAACGTGTTGTAGCTACTGTGCCTCATGATGCTAGTGATGATGCTATTGTTGATGCCATGCACAAGCGTGCAAGATGGATATGGCAAAGTATTAATGACTTTGCTAAGCAAAAAGACACGGTTTTACCTAAGCGCTATGTGAGCGGTGAAACTCAGTTTTATCTAGGCAAGCGCTATGTACTCAAGGTAATTGTTGATGCCGAGCAAGTACCTAACGTAAAAAGCTAAGCCGTGGCAAATTGAACGTCACACTCAAGTATGAAATAAGCAAAGATACTGATGATCGGTTGGTGAAGGTTAAGCCGCTAATCGACAAATGGTATCAACATAAAGCAAAAGCAATTTTTCATGAGCGACTAGCCGAGCTTCTTCCGAAAGCGACTTGGGTAACAGGTATTCCTTCATTTCGTGTAATGGCAATGAAAAAGCAATGGGGAAGCTGCTCAACTAAAGGCAACTTGATGCTCAACCCTCACCTCGTTAAAGCACAGAAAGAATGCATTGATTACGTGATTTTACATGAGCTTTGCCACATTGCCGAACACAATCACAGCGAGCGCTTCTGGCGCTTATTAACCCAAGTAATGCCAAACTGGAAAGAAGTAAAAGCCAAATTAGATGACATGGCGGAGATGTATTTGAATGAATAAGGACTGCTGAATGAAATGCCCAACTTGTGAAAAGTATATTGGCTGGGATTGGCTAGAAGATGAATGCATTGAGCCTAATGAAACCTTTGATTGCCCACACTGCGATGAAACCTTGCGCTATGAAGTGGATGAAGGTACGTACTTTGGTGCCCAACATGTAACGATTGAAGTTGTGGATGATTGATATGAAGAAAACAGCAAAACTATCCGATTGTAGAACTTATCGTTATGAACTTTGGCGTATTTGGGACGAGTCGAAACCCTATGCGATGTTCATAGGACTTAATCCATCAACAGCAGATGAAACTGAAGACGATCCTACTATTCGTCGCTGTATTAATTTCGCTAAAACATGGGGCTATGGTGGCTTATGTATGACCAACCTTTTTGCCTATCGAGCTACTCAGCCTGAAGACATGAAAAGAGCATCTGATCCAATCGGTAATAAAAATGATGAGACACTGATCCTACTTGCCAAAAATGCGGGAGTAATTGTTGGGGCTTGGGGAAATGATGGTATGTTTTTGAATCGCTCTAAACATGTTCGAGCCTTGATTCCAGAATTAAACGTATTGAAAGTCAATAAATCAGGTGAACCAGCTCATCCACTTTATTTAAAATCGACTTTAACACCTATTGAGTGGTAACACTTTATGCTGCTGTTGGAAGGTGGCATTCGTTAGTAAAAAATGAAGGTGACATTATATAAAACTCACCGGCTTTTTTACCCGCGCCAGAGGCAAACTGCCCAATAAGGTATTCGTAGGCATCACCGAGTAAATCAATTTCTGAGTTTTCTAATTGAAAATCAATATTCTCTAAATGCACTAATACTTGGCTAATAAGTTTATTGCGCGCATCAGGGTTTTTACCTAGTTTGCTTGAGTTAAGATCTAACTCTTCAAACAAGCCATTAAAATCATCGGCAGAGTCTGCCGCTGTGGTTGATTGTTCAATGTCGTTAAGTACACGGCTTAGCTCATCAAGTATAAATTCTTGCTTTTCACCACGTTTGGCTAGGCTGGAAAATAATTGGTTAGGGGCAATAAAGTAACCAAGGTTTTCAATACACTCTTCGCGTAAATCGTTGATAAGTGCTTCGTCGTCAGTTGCTTGAGCAAATGTAATACCGTCTTCTGCTAATAATACGTCACAGTAACGGTTTAATTTGTCTGATAAGTATTTGTAGAAAATAAGCCCAAGAATATAGTCACGAAAGTCATCAGCTGACATATTGCCACGTAAGGCATTGGCGATGTTCCAAAGCTGTTTTTGTAATTCTTGTTGATGTTGTTGAACCATGATTTACCTGTATTTTTGTAACAATAGTATGAAAATAGTGAGAAGAATATTTAAAACCAATTAGCAGTGTAACATAGGCTTATTAAAACCATTATGTTTGAGGTTGTTGAGCATTCTATTTAGTTTCGTTCGCTATTTGGCTCGCTTCTTATCTCTAACCCAAAATATTGAGCCGTTAGTTTTTTTCATTTCGAATAAGTCTATTGATGCAAAGAACTCACTTAACTTTTTGAAGCCATAATTTTAGGTTAGGACTTTTCCAGTTACCGTATGCTTTACGAATGTTTACTACGCCATAGCGAGCAAGCTCTGAGAGGATAATATCTATTTTAGCGGCTGGGGCATTATCCGCATCAATGAATAATGCGATTTTTTCCTTGTCTTTCAAATTACAATTCCATTTTAGTTTCAATAACGCTTAATCTTAATTGTACATTTATCTCATATCATAATGAAATAGCAATTATTTTTGTTGTTAGTAGCTAAGGAATTAAACGGTAACCGATTAGCTCAAGTTAGGGTCATTGATTACCGTTTATAGTTAACTTCGACTAGGGCTTAACTCTATAGGGTTGAAGTGTTGTTAATAATGTCACGCTCTTAAAATGCCAAAATTACCTTCATAATCAAAAAAGTCAGACTTTGTAATTATGGGGGTTCTTCTAGATAATTCAGCGGCAGCACCATCATAATGGGCTGGCATAAATGTTTTAATCGTACAGGTTTTAGCTAATAAGCCCTGGCTATTTATGCCAACATCTAGCGCTAAAGGTAAAAAAACATCATCAATAATAGTGCTGTACTGGCTTATTTTACCGTTACTTTTAGTGTGTTGGTCAGATAATTCTAATGCTGAAAACACAAGAGGTTTAGTGATTCTTTTAAGGTATAAGTTTAAGTCATGAGCATTCTTTAATTGATGCTGGCTCCTCATAATCAACCTAACTAAGGCGTGCTTAGATAAAACAACATAAAATGATTTATAGCTAACCCCACCTCTAACATTGATGGTTAAATCAAATGCAATTTGGTCATATTCTTCAACATCACTAGTACTTGCAAATAATTTTTTCTTTGCGCTAAATAAACACCATTCACCCCATATTAACTGCCATTTATTCGTATTGTTGAATCGCTCAGCAATCAATACAGCGTTGGTTTTTTCTTTACACAACCCCTTTATTTTTTTACAAATTTTTCTTTGAGAGTATTCAAAGTTTTGAGGTGCACTATTGTTTGCTGCTGCATATAAGCTTCTAAATATGCGTTTAACAAGCCCTTTGGCTTGGCTTTCATCGATGTAGGACATAGTTTACTCCTGTTAAAAAGTTGATGCGTTAAAAGTTAATTTCAAATTCACCGAAATTAGTTTTAATCATCAACCTCGTAACATAAGCGAAAGCCTATTTTAGTGCTTTTATATGCCCCCGTTGTGCTTAGGATATTATCTCTAAAGCAATCATCGCCATAAAAACTAGATAAATCGCCGCTTCTTATACATGTTTTTTCCATAACCCATTCAGCGAAATAGTTTAAAGGTATAAATTTAGTTCCATCTTCCATAATGTCCCATGTGAATCTATTTGGAAATCTGACAAAGGTATTGTGACCACCGGTACCCTTAATATCCATATCAATTTTTCTAGTTGAACCAACCTTGAAACCTAACTTATCGGTTTCGCCACTATTTGTATTAAGAAGTGTTCCTTTTCTGCGAATATTTTCGAACTCATTTTTTTTCAATAACCTTAAAGAAAGCCCTGTTATTTTTTTTTTCCAGTTCAGGTAGGCCATAGCATCGTACCAAGTACATGCCACCGGAAGCCCCTTGTCATCATCTAAGTTATTTCTGTCTATTCCTGTTGTTTCTCTTTCTTTTTCTCTCCAGGAAAGCTTTCTTTGCGGTATTTATAATATTCAGTATTTGCTTTAATAAATTCTTCAAATTCAGCAATAGTAACTAAGTCAGTTACAAATATGTTCGTATTGGCAACTGCCTTGAATTCATTGAGCACAGGTGTTGAAGCAGAATTTATATAGCTTTTAGGGGGGTAAGTTTCGTTTTCAACGTAAAAGGCTTCAAGCAAACTATAATCAGGGTAATTACTCGCAGTTCCACCGCTTTGATAATGAAGCTGCTCTGCATGATGCTCATCTAATTCTCTTTGTCCTTGGTAGTTAAAGTAATACCAACGCGCAAAATCATAATCATTGATACAAGTGGGTAGATCTTTAAGCTTAAGCGCACCATTGTGGTAATTGAACACAAAAGGCTTATCACGCATATTTTTAAAGACGAAATCATATTCACCATTTGCGCCTTTTAAGAATATTAGATTATCATTGAAAGAAATGATCTCTAACCAACCTTCTGAAAACTCTCTAATACGCTCGCCAAATAACTCGCATGCTTTAGTCGCAATATAGGGTTCGATTTCGCAATCATAATCTTTGGGCGAATACAGCTGTAATTCTACACCATAATTATTTGGCTCAACCAATAAATCACCTATCAGGTTAAATCCTGAATCTAAGTCAAAAGAGTATTTGCCAATAACTAGGTCGATAACCTTACGGTTTCCGCATCCAAAAGGTAGGTCTTCAATAGTAGCATCACGAAATTTTTCCGCGATTAGTAGATCTTTATCTGTAAGAGATTTTGCAAACACCGTTTTTCTCTCAATGCCAAAGTCCCTAATCTCTTTTATCTCAGAGGCATTTACTAAGTAATGCCCATCAGAAAACGTGTTATCAAAAGGAAAGTTATACCCAGTAAATATTTTTTTCGGAATTTTACCTCCATTAAAAAATAAACGTTCTGATATTTGCTGATAAGAGATTTTTTTTACAGGCATGCCAAGTTTTGCATACCTAAAAGTAAATAAGTCATCTTTTTTTACTAAGTTATGCTTATCCATAAAGGGCAGTATTTCGTCTTCATAGACTTTGCTATAACTTGCGAATCCCCCTTTAACGCCTAAAGTGCTTGCGATTCTATTGAGAGCTGTTGTCTTTTTGAGTTTTTTACGGTTGTCGTTGACATGCTTTTTAGAGTTATCACTAACATTTTTAGCTGTTAATTTTATAGACTCTGGAGACAGATCTTTTAGCTCTGCAAAATGATAGTCATCAAAAACTAGAAATGAACTTTGTACGTGAACTTTATTCGAATTGATCGAGGTAGAATTATTCATGGATTATACCTTTAATTTTGCCGACGTAAAACGTCCTACTCCTTGGCTAAAGGATATAAAATAAAAGACCCGAATAATTTTAGGGGGTGACTCTTTGTTTGAAAGGAGTAGAAATTCAACCGCTGGTTGAGCCGACCATTTACAACATTATTGTCTAATGAAAGTTATGATGTCAACTGATTTTGATTACTTAATTAATGCGAGATATTTATTCGATTAAAGCAAACGCGAACCAAAATTACTGATGAAATTTAGTTTCTACCTCTTCAGGCTGTGGAAAAATTTCATCAATTCCACATTGGAGTAGGTGAATGATTTCATAAATTTTTTTCGCATGATGCAGGAACAGAGCCTCTTTCTATTCGACTTAAATAGCTTGCCTCGACACCTAATTTATTAGCTATTTCAGCTTGTGTTATAGAGCGCTTTGTTCGGGCAATTTTGAGATTCATGCCAATTATTTTTTGCACGGGCTGCATTCAAAATTTCCACAGATAAAAGAATAAATCTTCCCATATTGCAGACAACCAACCCATGACATATAATGAAACTTATTGACATATATATCAATATCGTTACTTTTTTATCAAATACTTAACCCCTGTAGCAATTAAAAATATGAAATTAGATTCTTTTGTCGCTCAAATTATTGCCGCAGCCAACTTTGATCACTTCACGACCAGCGATGTCCGATCAGCATATTTTGCTTTAAAGAATGACTCATCATTAGAGCCAACCAGTGTTAGGCGGTTCATTTATGCAGAACTATTAAAACTAGTGAATAAAGGTTGGTTAATTAAACCCAAATCGAATAAAAAAGGGCTTACCCGCTTTCATAAAACCGAACTTTTTGACAGTCAGCAAATAGCTTTATTGGCTGAAGCTACCACTAAAGTATCAGATAATACAAATGATGCTAAACAAGACAAGTTAATCACTAAGTTAAATCATTATAAAGCTGAATTATTATTGAATATTGGCGAATCAGAAGCTTACAAGGAGCTGTATTCTGAGTTTCCCGAGTTAGTTGATGAAATACAACCTCAATTTAATAAAGCTAAAGATAATAATACTAGAATTTTAGGCAAGATAAGGGCTATTGAAGGCTTACTTGAACAAGAGAACTTATGAAATTAAGACAGTGGCAATCTGAGTGTATTGATTTAGCCTTAGCTCAATACTTAAAGGGGCATAGCCACTTTTTAGCCTTAGCAACGCCAGGCGCGGGCAAAACGATAATGGCTTCGGAATTGGCTGATCAGCTACTTAAAAGTGACCAAGTGGATTTAGTGGTTTGCTTTTCCCCTTCTTCCATCGTTGCTAAAGACTTTAGTGAAAGTTTGCACCTAAGAACACAAGAGCGTTTTGACGGCTTGATTGGTGCTAAGGGTAGATCACTGACTTATCATAATCTACAGTACCTTGATGCAAGCTTTTGGCGGCTGTTTGAGCGTTATCGGGTATTTGTGATATTTGATGAAATTCATCATTGTGCTGGTTCAAATGTTGATAATGCCAACGCATGGGGTGAGCAGATAATCCTTAACATTCAAAATAAGGCAAAATTTACACTGGCATTAACAGGCACTCCGTGGCGATCAGACGCTGCTCCTATCGTTCTTTCTAACTATACACACCCTAATAACAAAATAGCCTGTGATTACGTTTACGGGCTTTATGAGGCTATTCATGATGATGTTTGTAGGGTTCCTCAAATAGTTGCCATCGATAATACAAATATTTCGGTTGTTGATATCGAGGAAACTAAAACGTTTAATAGTTTTAAAGCGCTTTTATCTCAGTCAATCATTCCTTATCAGGAGATTATTGAGAATGAGGCGGTGATGGAGTTTTTAATCGCTTCTGCACATAAGAAATTATCAAAAATTAGGCGAGTTAACCCTGACGCTGCGGGGTTGGTTGTTGCTTCATCGGTAGAGCACGCAAACCAAATATCGATGTTGATGAAGTCGTGTTTTAACGAAGATTCGATAGTTGTAACGTACAGGGAAAGTGACCCAACGAATATTATTCAACAATTCAGACATGCCAAGAGTAAGTGGATAATATCTGTCGGCATGATCAGCGAAGGTACGAATATCCCCCGTTTACAGGTTTGTTGTCACCTGACCAATATCAAAACTGAAATGCACTTTAGGCAGATATTAGGTCGTATTTTAAGAATGACTGGCTCAAAAGAACCAAGAAGCGGTGATGTATATGCCAGCTGAGCCTAAGTTGTTGGAGTATGCCTATCGCGTTAAGCAAGATGTTCCTTTTGAAGCTGATGTGGTTAAGTTTGAAAAGATGAAAGCTGAGGTTGTTGACGATTTAGAGTTTACAGAAAAAAAGGATGTTGTTTTCGATAAGGCTTCACCATTAAAGCCTAATGCTGAGCTTACAGTTAGTGTTTTTGGAGCTAAAGCTGAAATTGTAGACTTTGATGAATCTAGTAATGCCGTTGATGATCACTATCTAACAACTTCGTATGAGAAAGTGGTCAATATATTTGGTCGTTTTAAGCAGGAAACGATAGCGTTGGGGCTGAGTGGGTTGAGGTGATAAATATATTGTTAATTATATATTGCAAATATACTCCCAAACCCTATACTTGTCAAAACACAAAAAATGACAAGTTGGAATTATAATGAACAGAATGAAAGATATCAAGAAAGTGCAAACGTTAGAAAACAAAGCCTTAACAACTCAAGACCTCAAGAAGTTCAAAGAGGCTTTGAAAGAGAATGGTTACGCGCAGCTTCAAGATTTATTTACGATGATTTTGAATACAGGAGCAAGAATTAATGAAATATTACCGCTGAAATTTATAGATATTAATTATAAATCTAATTCAATATCAATTGAGTCTATAAAAACCAGCACACCGCAAATACGCACTATCATATTAAATGAAGAATGCATTGAGGTGCTATCAACATTACAGCATGAATACCCGAATGATATTTTTGTCTTTCAATCTAGAAGTAGTAAGAATCAAAAAAATAAGCCTGCATCACCGATCTCTAGGCAGTATGTAATGAAAGGTTTTAAGACAGCGAGCGATAGTACTGCATTACCAATCACAGTTAGTTCACTAAGACGCCACTTTGCCACACACATGTCATTCATAGCCTCCTCACATAAAGTTGATCATAAATATTTAGCACAACTTATGGGGCACGAAACCGTGACTACGACTAAAAGTTATATCAATCGAGAACTAATAGCCGCACCTGAAGCAAACCTAGAGCAATCACAAAAAATGGATAATGGATTAGAATCGTTACTAAATTCTGCAATATCAAATAATAGCAGTGAATTGTCGGATATCGCTAAAAAACATGGAATTTCAGAAAGTGATTTAAATATTACTTTGAAAACAATACAAAAATTAAAAGAAAGCACTTAAGCTTAGGGGTGATATGAACAGATATACTCTTATCACCCCTAAAATCTACACAATAGAAGAGCTTACTGACCTATTCGATAACAACGATACATTTAGTTTTAATCGAGTAGATAATATTGTTATACAGTTTGGCACTACCTTTCAGCACCTCGGACGCATCTGTTATACAGATTTTAAAACAACCAACAAAGATAATCGAACTCTTAAGGTTAACTTAAGATCCATCGATATAACTTCAACTTCATTCGCTACAAAGCTGATTACCTATGTAGCTGACTTATTGTTAGATGGTAAAAGACCCCGTACTTTAAGTGGATTTACCAGCTATATGATTAGTCTATTTAAGCGCATTCATACTGACGGGGTTAAACTACAATTTAATAAGTTTTCCATTCAAAGTTTCATTCACCACTATACAGATCATTTATTACACGAAATTAAAATATATGACAGAGACTTAAAGTTAGGTTTATCAACTCACACAGCGCAAACCTATCAAAGTAGAGTTATTTCATTTTTTGCATATGCGATAAGTGTTGAAGAAAGTGAGTTGACCGGCGGGTTATTTATAATTCAACGTAACAATAACCAAGTTCAATCTGCCCTTGCTTTAAATGATGAGGCTTTTGCCAAACAATTTAGCTTATACACACAAATATTCAGACAATTCAGCAATATAGTATTAGACCATATCGAAATCCCGACATCAGTAGATGTAAATAATGAACTATTATGGATAGCACCGTCTTATAACCAATGGTTGAAGCCAAAACATAAAAAGACAATTGGGATGCGTGCGTTCAATTATGATACTGGGGATTTTTATTCTGTTGAAGAGCTTGAGTTGTTTGCTCATAACAAAGGAAAAAAAAGGTATCAATTAGGCCAGCATGTAAGCCAAGCAGAAGATGCTAACGTTAAAGTAAATTTAGAATACTCAAAATTAAGATTATTGCTGGCTGCATGGGCTTGTCGAGCTTATTTCATGCATTTTTTGATAGTGACAGGTGAGAATGATAGTACTGCCGCATCGTTAATTTTTGAGGATGAATACCTTACGGATAAAAGCGAACAGAACTTCAAAAGTATAAAATGGAGAGCTAATGGCATTACCGTTAGTTACGATATTCAAAATGAGTTTGTGGCTGATTTTCAGCGCTACATCCAACTGAGAAGCTACTTAATTGAATATTACCAACAAGATTATAAAGCTCTATTTATTAGTGCTGCAGTAAGTAAACTATCTAGCTTAAGCACCAAAGGAGATGTTTCTTGCTCTTTTAGAAAGCTGTTCTCAACCCAATTCACCGGCGCTCCTTTAACAGGTACAAGTAAGTCTTTTCGAGTAAGTAAGTCACTATGGGTTAGAAATAATTATGGTAGTGGAATCAGTAGCTATGTCATGCAACATAATAAAAAGTCTGCTGATTCACACTACACGAATAAAGATACAGAAAAGTCAGCTGAGCAGATAACTGATTATTTTGCTGAGTTAGATAAACAACTCTTAAAAGAGCCTGTTATATCTGTTCCTATCCCTAGTGGCAACTGTTCTGAAGAGTCAAAGCCTGAGCCGCTGAACTCCCTTCCCTCAAATAGCCCTATAACGGTTAGCTGTGGTAACCACGAAGGCTGTTTGTTTTGTAATAAATATCGAGTTCATGCAGATGAAGCTGATATCAGAAAGCTATTGTCAGTAAAGTATTTAATAATACAAAGCCAAACTTCATCTGCGTCACAAGAGCATTTTGATAGCGTTTATAAGCAGATATTAACACGTATTGAAGATTTGTTAGGCTTCATAGGCGACAAGAAGCCTGATTGTTTAACTATTATTAAAAACGTTCGTAAAGAGGTATTTGAACAAGAGTTACTGTCGGAGTATTGGTATCGTAAGTTGGAGTTATTAGAAGAATTGGGGTTGCTATGACTTATGATTAATAGCTACATCATTATTTCCAGACGTGCTCATCTAAAGTGGAAACAAAATGATATCTGTATAGGTGAAGTTATTGTAATTAGATAGCTTCGTCAACGCTCAACTAACTAATAAACCCAACATGATTATCACCAACCGAATACGCAACTATTTGACTTAACTCTTGTAAGCTAAAACCAGATTCTTTTTTCCATTGATTGAACGTATCTTGAATTATTTTCAAATTACGTTTTGAGGTTAACCCTCCGTCAATCAGATTATGAGACCTAAAATAAGTTTCAACGTCCCTGCTGAGAATAAAAGTATCAACACCTAATTGGCGAAGTGCGTAAGGACCTGTATTCCCGCCTAAGCGAGCGCCGTGCTTTTTAAGATGCAACCAAAGACCGGTAATATCATCAGCAGGCCAGTCTGCCAACCACTTACTAACAGAACCATATTCGTCACTCAGTTCTTTTAGCCATATAGCATTATCCCGAACGGTTTTAACCTTGGTATGATTACGGATTATTTTTGGATCTGCAGCTTTACGCTCAAGCATATCGTCCGGCATCATTATTAGCTTATCAATGTCAAAATTCCAAAAAACCTCTTCAAAACCATCCCATTTTTTATTAACAACCGCCCACACAAAACCCGATTGAAAAATTTTTCGTGTGAACTCAGCAAGCACCTCACTATTACTTACCAATAATAGCTCGTCATAAGTAAGAGGTTTAGATAATAAATGAGATAAAGCCATTTCTCCGCCTTTTCGCTCAGCAGCTCGGCGATAAAGATTTTCGAATTTTTCCATTAGGTAGATCGTTAACATTTTAGATATGAGAATAGTTTACAGGAGATACCGCTAAGGTAAATATTTAGATTAAGTATCCATGCATATAGCCAAAGAAAATTGTAACTAGACTAACGTCGTTAAAGAGCGATGAGCAGACGTTGAGGTTTGCTAAATATCGTAGTTAACTGATTGGTCAAACTGCTCTTTGCGCGTATATCCATGAAAATAAGCGACGCGCACATATTGTTCTATTTATCTTTGCTCAAATGTTTTAGAAAACTTAGAGATAGTAATTCCTTAGGTTGTTTGTTAAAACTATATAATGTAGAAAAATGAGCGTTAAGTTGGCAGAAATATGCGTGTCGCATAAATACTAAAATGTTATGCATCTATAAGGGATTTCCCATGTTTGAAGACTTGATAAAAGAAATGGAACGGATGAATGGCCAGTCGGTATCTGTAGTAATCGAATCGGATGAAAAGGGATATATCGACAAGCAATGCCCCAATGAAGACTGCGAGTTCATTTTTAAAGTCAATGAAGAAGATTGGGCTAATATCTTCAAAGACGAAGCTGTATGGTGCCCGTTTTGTCGTCATGAAGATCCCTCCGATCAGTGGTTTACTATTGAGCAAGTCGAACATGCTAAAGCTGAGGCGTTTGCCGTAATTCAAGGGAAAATTCATAACTCCCTCCTTTCTGGTGCTCAAAAGTTCAATGGGCGTCAATCGAAAAACAGCTTTATCTCAATGTCAATGAAAGTAACAGGCGGCTCTAAAAGAACACATACAATTCCAGCAAAGGCTGCGGATCTTATGCAGCTGGAAATTCAATGTGAAAACTGCGAATCCAGATTTTCTGTTGTAGGTAGCGCATACTTCTGTCCCGCGTGCGGTCACAACTCCGTGACTCGTACGTTTAGAGACTCATTACGGAAAATTCGGGCTAAGAAAGATAGTGTCGGTGTTGTTAAACAGGCGCTAATCGAGACAGCAGGCAAAGATGAAGCAGAGTTAACATGCAGATCGCTGATTGAGACGTGTATTAGTGACGGAGTAGTTGCCTTCCAGAAATATTGTGAAGGTATGTATGACGTTTTTGGAAAGGCTCCGTTCAACGCTTTTCAGCGTTTAGAACAAGCTAGTGAGCTTTGGAAAAAGGCGGTTCAAAAAGGGTTTGATGAATGGATGAGTAAAGACGAAATCAATTTACTTCGAATTCTATATCAAAAGCGCCATTTGCTCGCCCACAATGAAGGAATTGTGGACGAGAAATACCTTGAAAAATCAGGTGATAACAAATACAAAGAAGGTCAGCGCTTAATAATTTCGGCCAACGATGTGGAAAACCTAGTGGTCTGTTTGGAGAAATTGTCTATCGGTATTGAAGAGGCGTGTAGCGATGCATAACAAGGCGCTGCATTCGGAAAAGATTACTCGCTCTGCTCCTAATTTTCCGGTGAGCGCGGCGTTAGTATGTTGTCCATCATTCATCACTTAAGGTAAATCAATGTCACTAATAATGAAAACGCCAGCTAATATCGATGAACTTATTAAAAATGCTAATTGTAAACATGATTGGAAAACTCGATTCTCAGCGTTAGAAGAACTAAAAAAGTATGATTGTCAAAAATCCCGAGATGTTATAACTAGATTGGCTTTACATGACAAAGTTTTCAAAGTTAAAGAAGAAGCTGTTCGAGCTGCTCAAGCGTTGGGCATTACTAAAAATGGAAAAGCAATCAGCTTAGGCAAAAAAGATATCGGATTTAAACCTAAAGATATCACTAAACTATTTCTTAGAGTTAAGCGTGAGAAAAATATAGAAGAGTTTAACCTTGAACAATTCAAAGCAGGGTTTAAAGATACAAACCCTGAAATGTATGACGTACTTAATTTTGACAAAGAAAGTAAGTTTGACGCATGGGTTGAAACTACATTTAAAGGGTTACCCAAAAAGTAGGTACGCTAATAAGAGCTTCAAACGGCTAACCCCGTTTTAGTGGCGTTATTTGTAAAGAATGTTTGGGAGTAGAGTTATACTCCTCCCAACAACCGTCCGGTCGGGTTGCTACCACCAAAGCATGACCGGTTTTAAACCTAAATATGGTAGCAAAGTCTGAGCCGTCTCTTTCCCGATCCCACATGAGACTGAGGCATTGTTAAAGGAGTGAGTCTATGACAAAACCTACTTTGGCGGGTTCAGCAAGCTTGCATCTTCGGTTAGGTGCTTTTGGTGTATTGTTTACAGCTTTGTCTGTGGCATTCTTACCATCTGTTGCGTTCGCGTTGACACTAGTAGCATCAATTGTACTAGCCAAACTGTAATGCTTAGGTGCGTATTCAGTTAGGCTGGCGCACCGCCCTCATTTTACAAATCACAAGCGAATAAACTACTTGAGCGATAATTGAGGCAACTATGAATAAAAAAGAAGATTGGTCAGTTTTGAGAGGTCTTACTGAACAAATAAAGCAATGCGATGCTCAAGGATTAGTTACTCCAAGTATTGCTATGAGTTTTATTTGTATCGATGCAATGGCTAGTCTTGCTAGGCCATCAGGTAACAGTAGAGTTACGCGCGCAGACTTTATTGGCTGGTGCGATAAGTACTTAAAGTCAAATACTCAACAACAGTATCAATATTCGGGGAAAGATGTATATGCTGCTAGATGTGCGTTACTTCATACTTATGGCACAACAGCTGAATTACATGATAAATCTGATATCATGAAGTTCTTATATCATGATTGTAATCATCTTACGCATCAATTATACGCAGAAGAAAATACGGTTGCTATCTCTACTAAGTCATTGGTTATCGATGTTTGCAACGCCGTTGATAGTTTTATAGCTGAGTGTACTTCAAACGCTTCGCTTGGTGATTTAGTTGTCAGTCGACTTGATGAAGTAATTACAGTGGTTCCGTATTTAGCACGTAGCTAACAAGCTGTTAATCATGGCGTTACCAATGACCGCAATTGGCACATAGCGGCCCATCGCTCTAAATTGTTTTTGTCCATAAATGAGTTAGGCCTTATGACGGCAATGCCGGATCACTTGTCGCTAGATAACCCAAGGCTAATGTCCGCTTTCGTATCAAAGTGAACATTAGGTGGGGTGATTTTATTATGTGAATTAGGTCTTCTTTGTGGCAAAAATTAGCGTTTAGAGATAATACTTCACAGTCAGCAATGTGCCAACTGCTGCCATTCAACAATAACTTAACAACATAAATTCAATTGTGAGAACGGACGTTAAACTAATTTTTGGAAAGAAATGTTTTAGAACAAGCGCTTCAATGTCTAAAATACCAATAGCAAACCTAATGGACATTACTCAAATCAACCAAGCTTAATATTGTGCTAAGTCCGATACGACTCAGCACACAGAACTAAAAATGTTGAATACAAAACTAAAAGCTGGAGAAGAGATATAACTCCTTATCTCAAAGGTATATCACGAAGTAAAGCGATACCTTCTTGATGTTCCTTTTTCATCTCTGAATCTAAATTGATTGCCAATGATAGATACATTATGGAGTTTCTGACTAACTTTATTAATGAAAATAGTCGAACTTCAAGGTCATCAACCGTTATATGAAGTGTATGAGAAGAAAGCTTTTGTTTTTCATATCGTTGAGAGTTTAAGCCCGCAAGTTCATCTTCAAGCTTTTTTTGCTTAGCCCTATTTTTTTGTTCTAAATCCTTGTTTTTCGACCTTCGAGCGTTTGCAATTTTCTGGTTTATTTCGTCTAACTTGGTTTCCAGTTCTGAATAACCACTATTGAAGCGCTCAGTTGATAGCTTATTTACGATATCGAAGTTAGTTATCAAGTGGTATGACTCTGCGTCAACAACAACCAAAGAGCGATGTTCCATAGCGTTTCTAATTTCGCTAAATTTTTCAGCACTCGGATTAATCCATTTTGAGACTGATTCAAACCCTTTTACATCTCTCAATTCTTGTAGGATAAAGAAAAGAGCATTGATGAAGTGGTTTTGACCACCTTCCAACTTCTCGTTTGGCTTCCAACTTTTACCATTGAGCTTTTGGAATAGCTTATCAATGTAGATCTTATTGTCTTTTGATATGTCATTCAGATCAAAGAAGCGGTGAATGAAATAAGCAATTTTATCGAAAAGAGAATATAGGATTTTGAATGCAGATTTCAAATGACTGACTTTCAAATTATCAATCGCACCACAACGAGTATCTACGTGCTGAAAGGTCTTGTTAGAGTAATGAATTTCATCATTTTCAATAGACATTGCTTGATACATTAAGTATCTCGCATAACAGTAATCATTTTTAATCTCATCGTAGTTTCCGTGATAAGTCAGTTCATCAGTTTCACTGAGTAAATCATTGAAGCGTTGAGTAAATGAAGATAAACCAAGTACATCTTGATAAACTATCTCAGACTTACATACATCATTTAAATCGTTGATAAATAGCCGATTATCAGCACACCATGATAAGTATTTCTTCTGTCTGTCAGATTCAAATTGCTCTTTAAATTCATCAAAATAGTTAAATGAATCATTTTCATAATTTTCGTGATACCAGCTTCTAAAATGATGAAGCCGTCCACCCTCATCAATTGGGATACGCTGTTCTGGTTCAAGCAACTCCTCAAAAGGTTTGAGTTCTTCTAACAGTTTCGCAGCAGTATAGTAATGATATTCTCTATGTCCTGAGTCATAGATAGAATCTGCTATAAACAGTTCATTTCGAGCCTTTGCAACGTAGGCAACCGGATTATTGTCTAATCGTATTGCTTCATCATAAAGTTCAATACAACATAATGCTCGCCCTTGTGAAGAAAGGTGATTGGCTAAGTTTGTACAGATCATTGATTTTAACCTTATGGTATTAGGTGAAGCCTCAACGCTGTTTATCACTGCTAATGCTTTTCGATAGCAAACAGCTACTTTTACCATCTCTTGTGAGTACCACTTGGACGTTCGAGGGTGATATAAGGCAGAATAACAATTAGCCAATGCGTAATAGTATTGAGCTTCATAAAGTGCTGAATCGAACTGGTACTCATGTGCTTCGTGCTCATCTACGTAGACTTGCAGTTTTACTAAATCACCTGATAGCAGCAGGTCATCTGCTTTTAGTGAAAACTCTACCAACTGTTCATACTTCATCCTAAACCCTTACCTAAAATATCAGCTCTCATATTGCACCTTAACTTAATGAATTTCATCTTAAATTTTCAATAATTCGTCCAACTTTTCATTCTTGTCTTTTGGTATAAAAAGCAAATAAAACATAGCTTTACCTATTCTAAATGCACTAATAACATATAAATATTCTAAGGTTGAACAACTAAGCAGTGTGCAACGCTACAAAAACTTACCACTGCACTTAAGGCTCTTTATAGATTTCTTAATGGAATTTACTGAAACATAAACTGGACACTTCACTTTGGCTCGAAGTTTAACGTTGCTAGCACGCAGTGGGGCAAAGGTGAGCCAGCGCTGATCTGGCTGACTCGAAGGTGGACAAAACTATTAAATCATGCGGCATCACTAAGACGGAGGCTTTCGTAATAGTCTTCCGCCAGAGCGGTCATTTTGAACTCAGCATCTACACCAGCGATTTTCTCAACGGCACCTTTAATTTCCTCTAGATCGACACTGAAGAACTCCTTACGAAGGTTAATTGCATTAACACGTTGAGAATGGAATTCACGATGCAAAGCTGTTTCGAGTGCAGGTGCATCATCAGTATAAATCATGGCATGTACGTCAAATGGGAATGGTACACTGGCATCACCAAGCTCTTTAACTCTGTCCATAGGCTCAAGTCTGCGCGTTAAGCCTATCTTGTAAACATCTTCTCCAAAGGAACCAATGTTACTTATCACGTACACATAGCCCTTACGAGTTTGTTCCGCCATACTCTTGGCACGTTCTTCTTTGGCTTCAGCTTCGGCTAATTGCTGCTCTAGAATGGCTATTCTTTGTTCCATTTCACTACGTTCTTGTTCATTAGCTTGAGCAAGCTCTTGCTGAGCTTTATCAAGAAGGTTTCGATACATTTTTTCTTCTTTCTCAGCTTCAGCAATAGCTTTTTCAAACTCCTTTATTGCTCTCTGCTCTTCACGAATTTGCTCTTTGATAAGCTTCTGCTCGGCAATTTCTTCCTGCTTCTTCAGGGTATATTGATACTGAAGCTTACATTCTTCGAATTTTAGTTCGATGTAGTCAATATCAAAGCCGCACTCCAGTGTCGCAGCTGACTTTTCTAGATTGTTTGCTAGTTTCTCGATTCGTTCCAGCGTACGACCAAATGAGCTTGGAGAAACCTTGCCAATAAGCATGTCACATTCAATATTGAACGCAGTTAGCATTAGCTTAACTTGACCATTGAGGATTTTTTTATTCAAAGGCTTATCATTAGAAATAACGGTCGTTTCTGGGAAGGTGACTGCGGTTTTGGCTTTAATCATGTCTTTTTGTTGCTGCCGTATGTCTTTGATCTCTTCAGAATAGCGAGTTGATGTTTCGTAGAGATATTGTGGCATTTCAAAGTGACCATGAGCAGTATATTCATCGAGTCGTGAATACAAGTCTATCCCACCCATAAGCTCGTTCAGATCCTGTTCGCTCTTTTCAATATTGGCATTAAGTTCATTTAGAGTGTTTTGAGCCGCGTCAAGAGACTGTTGCTGTTCTAGAATATTAACTTTAAGAGAGTCATCTTGTCCTTTCAAAGCTTGTAGGTCGGCAGTTTCAGCGTTAATTTTGAAAAGCGCCTGCTTTGCTATCTCATTAGTTTGCTGTAGTGATTCATTTACTTCCTTTAATGTCTCGTGCTCTTCTTTGGCTTTCGTTAACGCTTCATCAATTGACTTGTACTGTCCAACTTTTTTATCCGCAGAGCGTTTCGTCACTATATAGGTCAGCAAAACTGCTAACAAAGATATGCCTGCTAATATCAGTAAATTATTATCCATTGTTTACCTTAAAACCTCTTGTATGAATTGCTTTCTAAGGGCGGCTCGTTCTTCGCAGCGGTCTTGGTACTCTTCATTTGCATTTGATAGCGCATTTTTAAATGCTTGCTTTGCTGCGGATTGTTGCTGTCTTACTTGCCGCTTTAGTTCTCGCTGAGCTTCGCGGGTGGCTTGTTTGTTGGCCCTATCTATAGCTTTAACAACCTTTATAGCCGTCCTTAAACCACTTCCTCGTCTGGCCAATGCATTTCTCCTCTGAGCAAATTAGAATTATGCTTCCGATGCTAGCACAACAAAATTGGAAGGGTTACATTGAAATCAAACAGATTGCATAAAGTCTATAGCTGTGAGAGCGCTAAGGTTTCAAATATCTATGTTTCTCACAGGTAGATTAGCCCCTTGCTTTGGGTTAGAAAAAATATTCCAAATGATGGCGTGGAGAGTAATGGCGCATGCAGTCGCTGACTCATTTTGGGGCATAAATGAGTTAACACCACAGTCCGCAATTGCTAAATGAAGTCATAAGGTATTCATTGATGTTATTGTCAGTAAGTTGGAGGCTCATCAAATTGGCAACGCCTACTTATTTACATATATATAAAATAATTAGCTATTTATAACTTGGTGGCAAAGTAAATGTGATTTCCTGTCAATATTGAATGTAATTCTGTAGGATTGTACAATAAGAATAATATGGACATATGTATGCACTTATCACATATTTTGTCTATAAAAAACCATTCACTTTATGGACACGCTAGATTCATGTTATTTAATTATTTTATTCATAAATCAAAGCTTTACCTGAGTCCATATTGCAATTCCTTATGGGTGACCTTGCGCGTAGTAGAAAATAAATGGCCAAATTTCGAAGAGAGCTTTTTTAATTTTAATATCGAAAAAATTTTGATGATGCCAGAAGAAATGATGGAACGAAAAGCTAGCGATCCAAAAATCATTCGTAACTTTAACAAAGTAAAAACCATTAAAGCTAACGGGCAAATGATTTTTGAAGAACAACAAAAAGGCCATAGCTTTGCTGAATTTATTGCTAACTGGCCCAGTAACGATATTATCGGTTTATGGGCCTATTTGAAAAAGCACGGTCAGCGTCTTGGCGGTAATACCGGACCTTATGCTTTGCGAGCGTTAGGCAAAGACACGTTTATTCTTAGCCGAGATGTCGAAGCGTATTTTCGCGCTCATGATATTATCACCGGCGGCATTCAAACTAAATCGAGCTTGAACGCTATACAAGCAAGCTTTAATCGCTGGCAGCAGCAATGTGATTTATCACTAAGCCAGCTAAGTCGTCTTATTGCTTATGCAACGGGCGACAATCATATTCATTTAGAAGAAGTCGCCAATGTTGAATAAAGTTGCCGTTGCCTATGTTGATGCTGTCGACATCGACAAAGCAAAAAAAATTGCCAAAAAGTGGCAACTTGATTATATCGGCGATATTGCCGCGGTAAAAAATCATCCTGAACTATTGTTCGCCTTACAAGTTAACCTACAACGCTTAGAGCTAAGTAAGCTTGATGAACCCAAACTAGGCGCTATTTGCGTTGATTTTGTTGATGGTGCCACAGCCCATCGCCGTAAGTTTGGCGGTGGTCGAGGTCAAGACATTGCTAAAGCAGTCGGATTAAAACATGGTTTTACCCCGAATGTACTCGATGCCACCGCAGGCTTGGGCCGTGATGCTTTTGTGCTAGCTACTTTAGGTTGCTACGTTACCATGATGGAGCGTATGCCTATCGTTGCCGCTTTATTAGAAGACGGTTTAGAACGCGCTAAGCTAAGCACTGAAATTAATGATATTACCGACCGTATGCGCTTAATTAATTCCTCATCGATTGAAAATATGACCTTAGCCGAGCCGCCAGATGTGATCTACCTTGATCCTATGTACCCACACCGTGAAAAATCTGCCGCCGTTAAAAAAGAAATGCGCGTATTTCAGTCACTAGTGGGTGAAGATCTTGATGCTGACAACTTACTTGCGCCAGCCATTGCCTTAGCAAAGTACCGCGTTGTCGTTAAACGCCCTAGTTATGCGC
Organism: Colwellia sp. M166; assembly: GCF_024585285.1. Lineage (NCBI taxonomy): Bacteria > Pseudomonadati > Pseudomonadota > Gammaproteobacteria > Alteromonadales > Colwelliaceae > Colwellia > Colwellia sp. M166. Next base: position 2,574,519 of record NZ_CP040755.1, on the reverse strand, counting down.
CACCACTGGCAGGAAAAACGCCTTCAACCAGTATTAATATGAAGAAAAATCGCTTTGATGTTTATGTTAATCAGGCTATTCCTAGAAATAACTAAATTAACCAAGGTAACTTAGGGTTCTAAACTTATAGATTTTCGAAAGTTGCCACAATATATTAGGATTAAATAGTCTAGTGAATAGGTACATCAGTAACATTTACAACAACTAAAACTTGGACGGTTCGATATAGTTTAATCGAGCTTGAGCAAGCCTAATATCAAGTCTATATAATTGTTGTAAAAACTACCCACGCTATCATTCACCTATCTGCTAGCTAAAAAAATAGACAACTAATCCATCTTAAAGTCTAAACGTACAGTGGCGTATGCTTCAGTAGGCTTTCCATCTTCAAATTTAGGTGCGTAGCGCCATTTTTCTAATGCCGCCAAAGATGACTTCTCAAATTTACTGCCACCTTCAGAGTTTAATATTTTTGCCTCTTTCACGGTGCCAAAATCAGAAACAGTAAAACCTACCTCTACCCAACCTGTCTTGCCTTTTTTAGCATAATCCATTGGATATTTAGGCTCAGATCTAAATAAAGGCATTTGGTCTTGACTATCATCCCACGGTTTCATTGAACCAATGGCAATACAATGTTTAGTTGCTTCATCACTTTTATTTGATTTTTCTAGCGCGTGAATCATATATGCATGAGTGCTTAACGCTAAAGGGTGCGTGCCCCCTTCTAGTGACTCAAATACAGGTAAATTCATCTCCCAATGTTCAATCGCTTGGCTATATTTTTGTCGTGCTGAATAATATTTACCCGCATAAAAATTAGCTCTAACTACGCGCTTATCATTGTTAGGTAAATTTTCTGCAAAAAACTTTTGCGCCGTTAAAATAGTGCTACTTTTTCTAGAGCCTGCACGAAGTAATTCCATTCCCGCTTCTAATTGTATTTGCGCATTAAAATAAGGATGTTCTTTTTCATTTTCTTCAGCAATATTTAAAGCAGATTGGTAATAACTAATCGCTTTTTCACTTTCGTTATAAGGCAGAGATTGGCCTAAAAGAATATAGATTTCAGCAAGCTCTATAGCATTATCCCCATATTCACTTTTGAAAATATTTAAGGTTTCTAAGAGAACTGGCGTTGCTGCTTTTTCTTGATTTTTATTGAGGTATTGTTGAGCTAATATTAGCGCTAAATTTGCGGTATTAATATCAGTGTCACCATAGAGCTGTTTGCCTAACTCGTAAGCTTCTTTTGCATATTTAAGTTGCGCATCTAGGTCATCACTTTTTACCGCATCTTGATATGAGTAATAAGCAGCTTTGAACTGAGTGTTTAATGTTTCTTCTGAGTTTGCGTTAGTGCTAAATAACAGAGCTGTTATTATTAGGTATAAATAAGTCCATTTTAGAGTCATGTATTTTCCTTTAAATATAGATTCTTCTTTAAATTGAAGTCCGTTCAGTATTGCCAACATGATTTCACGTTTAGGTAAATATTTCAATCGCTTGACCTACGTCTTAAGTATAGATACATAAGTTAATTAGCAAATGCCATGAATAGACTTCTGATACTGTTCGCTACTGCACAACAATTAGGTTTATCGGTGAAAGAAAATAGTCGTTCAAGCGTACCTCTATATTGATGATACAAAAAGAGCCGATATTCTCCTGTGGTACGGCTGAGAAATTCTGAATACAATCAATATGAGCGGTTTGTAAGTTTAATGAGTTTTTATTTTTTTAGGATAATACGATGAGCAACACCATACCTAAAATCGTCGTTATTGGCGGTGGAGCCGGTGGATTAGAGCTGGTAACTCAATTAGGACATAAGCTAGGAAGAAAAAAGCACGCAGATATACTCCTTATTGATAAGAATCGTACCCATATTTGGAAGCCATTACTACATGAAGTTGCAACGGGCTCTATTGATCCCGATTTAGATGGTGTGGTTTATTCTGCTCATGCTGCTAAGCATCATTACCGATTCCAGTTAGGTACTTTTTACCAACTTGATCAAAGCAAAAAATGTATTACTCTAGCGCCACTTTCTGACGACTTAGGCCATGCTATTTTACCTGAGCGAACTGTACATTATGACTACCTTGTTATTGCAGTTGGCAGCGTAAGTAACGATTTTAATACCCCTGGCATTAAAGAACATTGCTACTTTTTAGATTCAAATCAGCAAGCAGAACGTTTTCAGCATACCTTACTTGATAGCTTTACTCGTTTACATCAAGACGACAACCAACAACAATCTCTCAATATTGCCATTGTAGGTGCTGGCGCAACTGGGGTTGAGCTTTCAGCCGAGCTATATCATGTATCAGAGCTGTTAAAGTTATATGGTTTAACTAACATGTCTTCTAAGCGCCTACATATTCACTTAATTGAGGCAGGTCCGCGTATTTTACCCGCGCTGCCTGAGCGTATTGCCATTAGTGCCAAACGCGAATTATTAAAGCTGGGTGTGAATGTGCGTGAACAAACGCAAGTAAAAGAAGCCAGTGCGCAAGGCTTTATTACCAAAGATGATGAGCATATTAATGCTGACATTATGTTATGGGCAGCAGGTGTTAAAGCCCCTGACTTTATCAAAGACTTAGCTGTGTTTGAGCTCACCCGTAGTAATCAAATTCAGGTAAACCAATTTTTACAAAGCACAGTCGATGACAGTATTTTTGTTTTAGGTGATTGCTGTGCCTTTACGTTAGACGATGGTAAGCAAGTGCCACCTCGTGCACAATCAGCACATCAAATGGCACAATGTATTGAAAAAAACCTTATTGCGACACTAAAACAGCAACCATTGATAAAATTTAAGTACAACGACTATGGTTCATTGGTTAATTTATCGCGCTACAGCACGGTAGGTAACTTAATGGGTAACCTCACCAGTAATAGCTTTTTTATTGAAGGTAAAATTGCCCGCTTTATGTATGTGTCGTTATATCGAATGCATCAACTTGCTATTCATGGCGGCGCTAAAACCTTGGCGTTGTGGATCAGCGAAAAAATACTGCGCGTCGTACGTCCAAAAATGAAGTTACATTAATTTGCATGGGTTATACACCAAGTCTATTAAGCTCTGAGTGGGAAGAAACTTAGTAACATTGGTATTACTTTAACCTTCGAAAGGGTTTCGACACGATAATTAACACACTGTTTTTTTTAGATTTTACAACGCAAAACCGACTCTTTGATAGGTAGTATTATTAATATTTATCAGTAGAGCAGGGGCAAGCACTTAATTTGTGTGTTTATCGCGTCACCATCAATACATTTGTCACATTAGTGTCATCTAACCTTAACCAAACTGTCATATAAAAACGTGAGAATTCGGCATCGTTCAGAAACATTAGTTACAGGGTTGGATGCCAGTGCGGGTTTCAAGTTTTTCAAAAGTATCAGTGATCGCGGTTAGTTTATTTGCCGCCGTTTTTTTAACCACCATGTACCATGTCGGTAATTCACTCACTATTAGTCGCGCACAACTCGCCGACTACCAAGCCCTAAAATCAGCAACTACTGTTAGCTTTTATCGTACCATTGCACAATACTTACAATCTGGCGATGCAGCTTTACTAACTAGGGCACAACAGCAATTGGCGCGGATCAACCAACAAAGCAAAAAACTCAATTTACCCGTTCTAACCGCTAATCTTGAAAAAAACACCGCAAAACTGGATCATGACATAAGCACTAAATATCGTGCCTTAGGCAAACTGAGTGGTGACCCATTTGTGTTACTTCGTAATGCTGAGCAAAGCATGTTGTCGCTAACCTTTACCCTCACTGAATATGCACAACAAAGCAAAAGCTTAAACTCGCAACAACGCCTTGATTACTTAGTCAATTGCCAGCTAATTACCAAAAGCTTAAATGAGTTGATCCACAGCCGAGAAAAATTCTTTATCACCAATACTAATATCGATACCAATAGTACTGGCCATATAAACATTATCAACGCAGAATTAAAAAATCTAATAACTAAGCTAGCAAAAATGCCGGCGTTAGCTATATATGCTGAAATTGACGAAGATGATTTTTTTGCTGATGAAGAAAACAGTGAAGATTTAGCAGACGAAGTGATCGATGAGCTAAGGTCACTTAGCAATAGGTACCTTAGCGAGTTTAACAGCACCTCAACACTTAAGCTAAACAGCCAACAAGGGCTTCAACAGTTAATTGCTGATGTCGAAATATTAGAGCAAATCATACTGACCGGTGAAACTACCATTGTTGATGAGCAAAAAGAATTAAATCAACAATTAATGTTAATTGTTATCGGTTTAACAACATTTTTAATATTTTTTTTAGTGGCTAATTATGCCTTACAGCGCACGGTTATTTTAAATCCACTACGCAAATTACGCGATAGCTTTGTCGCCTTAGTCGAACAAGGTAAGGTTGATAACATTGAAGGGATTTCGGTTAAAACCGAACTGGGTGAAATATCTTCAAGCTTTAATCAAATGGTTAATAAGCTCGCTAACGATGATCGACAAAAAGCCCACCAGCTTGATCTGGTTGCTAATGCCCTAAAAGCGATGGAAAGCCAAGTACAAAATATCTATCAATCTTCCGCCAGCACCAGTGAGCATGTACAAGGCGCACGTCAAATTATGGCAGCACTTGGGCAAGCTACTGAAACAGTAAACGACTTATCAGGCCAAGTGGTTAACAATGCGCAAGCCACTCAGCAAGCAATGGAGGCGAGTCAAGCACGCGTCGGACAAGTATTACAAGCCAGTGAGTCAACCAATATTGCTGCACAACAAAGTAAAGACGCAATAACCTCACTTTCGCAATCAGTTAACAGCGTAACCTCGATTGTTGATGTTATCGCCGCCATTGCTGACCAAACCAATTTACTGGCATTAAATGCCGCTATTGAAGCCGCTAGAGCAGGAGAACACGGCCGAGGGTTTTCTGTCGTTGCCGATGAAGTCAGACAATTAGCTGGGAAAACACAAGAGTCATTACAACAGATTTCAGCCAAACTCGAACAATTACAAAGTGCAACTAACTCGATTCAATCCACCATTATTGACATAGAAACCGCCTCCGCCAATCAGCAGAGCATTGCTGATGAATTACAAAAAACGGCTATTGAAGTTACTGAACAAGCAAAATTTTCTGCTGAAGTTGCCTTAAACACACTGCAACAAATCACCCTACAGCGAGAACATTTCATTACCTTTGAAACCGCAATGAGCAATGTCGATCAAGAAGTTAGCCAATCACAACAATTAGCAGAAAATATTGCACAAGACGTTAATAGCCATGTTTCGGGTATTAGCGAAACCTTGCAACAAGCTAGCTAAGACCCATCCGTCTATGAAAGCGCTATCTTAGTGAGAATTTAAAAGCTCAGCGGCACAGGTTTGTAGTTCCTGACCAAACCTCAGTACCGACATCCATTTAGGCAAGGCATTGATAGAAGATAATGGCTTAAGTTAAATAATTTGATGGCTATCGAACAGTTTTTATGAAGTAATGGTCACTTATCTATAATTTATTCTAACTTTATACGGGACACACTATGATCCAAGTAAATGCGACTATGCCAACTGGGCAACTACAAGAATTAAAAGATGGTGAAATGATCAGTCATGATACTTCAGAACTTTTTGCTAATAAAAAAGTGGTAATGTTTGCCGTACCGGGTGCATTTACCCCAACCTGTTCAGCAGCACATTTACCTGGCTATGTGGTTTCAGCTGATGAATTAAAAACTAAAGGCATTGATGCCATTATTTGCTTGTCTGTTAATGACGCTTTTGTCATGGCAGCGTGGGGAACGGCGCAAAATGCTGAAAACCTGATGATGCTAGCGGATGGCGATGGTAGTTACACAAAAGCGCTAGGCCTTGAAATGGAAACCGCAGCATTTGGCGGCTTACGCTCGCAACGTTATTCAATGATCATCGACAACGGTGTGGTAACAAGCTTAAACATTGAAAAACCGCAAGAATTTGAAGTCAGTAACGCCGAAACCATTCTAAGCCAACTATAAACTATAGTTTCAGCAAGCCACTCGGGAGCCAATGCTCCCTTTTTAATCTACTTACTGCCTTTGATTCGAATGTTAAGTGCAAATTTTTTATTTGAAACGTTAAAGTAAGATAAATAAAAACCATTATCGTTTAACTGTAGCCCTTGTTTTATAAGGACTTTATAAATATTTGTCTTGAATTAATATTGATATTAACGCACACTGCCGTGCATAATTTATGTGATAAAACGCACAACGAGGTAGCACAATGTTAAAACCTGAAATGGTTAAGCAGTTAAATAATCAGATCAACTTAGAATTTTATTCTTCAAACTTATACTTACAAATGAGTGCTTGGTGTGAAGAAAAAGGCTTTGAGGGTGCTGCGATGTTTATGCGTAAGCATGCTGCAGAAGAAATGGATCACATGACCCGTTTATTCACTTATGTTAGTGAAACCGGCGCACTACCTATTTTAGGCACCATTGATGCGCCACCACATGAATTTGAATCATTAGCCGATGTTTTCGAAAAAACTTATCAGCACGAATGTGAAATTACTGAACACATTAATAGCTTGGCGCACCAAGCGTTTAGTAATCAAGACTATTCTACCTTTAACTTTTTGCAATGGTATGTTGCTGAACAGCATGAAGAAGAAACCTTGTTTAAAAGTGTGTTAGATAAAATTAATTTGGTCGGTCACGACGGCCACGCATTATTTTTTGTTGATAAAGATTTAGCTGAAATGGCAAAAGCTAGCGGTGGTAGTATTATGACTGCAACAGCTGGCCAGTAAAATCGAGCACACAACAAAATAGCAGAAAACTAAAAAGGCTTACCTAAATACTTAAGTAAGCCTTTTTTATTGTGCGCAATTTATTAATCACACGGGTATAACGCTATTTTTCAGTAATAAACATTAGCCTTCTTCGTCATCAGTTTGTTTCAGTATTTCTGTACGATAACCGGTTGGCTCATTAATATCAGCTTCAACGATTAAAAACAATTCTTCTGACTCTTCATCAAGTACCAGCTCAAAGCTTGATAGGATAACATCACTACTATCAACTTTAGCTACGGCAAACACTTGATAAGTATTATTTTGAAGATAAACAGATTCAGGTTGAGTATAAGCAGCACTGCGATTATACAATGCTGTTTCTATGGTTTCGTCACTGCGGACAAAATAGAAATTAACTAAACTAAAATCATCGCTATCAACCAGGTTTATCATGGTAATTTGATGATCGTAGATACTTTCTCGAGTGCTGTTATTAACCACAAGAGATCGAATTTTCACTTCAATTTCATCAACAATACCGTCATTGTTTTCATCAACATTGCCATCACCATCAAGATCAACATCTTCTTCATTTAAGTAAAAGAATACTGTTTTATTGGTATTTTCAGCCAAACCTAACAAATGATTGCTCAACAAAGATTCAGCCGTATTTGGAATTAACAAATCTAAACTGTAATCACCTTTATCTTGAATTTTTGTGTCACTGAAATGCCCACGCTCAAGTGCTTTAATTTCCGCTTCATCATCAATACCATTAATGTAAACGTCGAACGTTCCTGTGTAATTCGGTATCAAATCATGCTCAGTAATCGCATTATAAGCTCTGAATCTTGCTTCTGAATCGGTATCTAAATATTCAGTTATTGATGAGCTTGACATACGATCAAGCCCATAAGGTGAATTGCCAGAGCCATTGTTTTCACGCACTATCATCACATATTGTGCAGGGTAAGCGTAATCAATATCACTTGAAGTAAACAACACCTCTTCAGTTCCAGCCTTGGTGATATAGAAAATATATTCATCTTGCTCAAATTTTTGATTGTCTGATAATTGCTTATAATTATATTGCCCAACTAATGTTGCTTCATTGAAAGTTTCATCAGACTCTGACATGTAAACATCAACGCCAGCAGAATCTGGGTGTAAATTTAATATCCGTAAGTTGAATAGATCATCATCCTCGTCTTCATCGTCATCAACTACGGCAATATTGTAAGTTTCCACTTGTGCTGAGGTAATATCATCGGTTAATACCAATAATTGAATATTATCTTTACTAACCGTTATTTGTCCTTCTGCTACCAGTGCTAAATCATCACGATCATTGCTGTCTTCGTCTTGCCAGCCCATTTCATAAAAATAAGTATTCGGTTCTACCTCAAAGTTACTCAGTGCTTCAGTGTATTCAATACCATTAAAGGTGACTTCATAGTTACCATCATCATCATCGTCATCTGACTGTAAATCTTGGTCAATGGTTAACAAAATTTCGGGCGCATTTTTCGAACTATTGTAAAATTTCACATAACCGACATCACTATTGTCATCACCACCGCCACAACCGGCAAGCACTAACGCCGATGCAAATAGCAATATAGTTGAAGATGAAATAGTTGAAAACAAGTGGGATTTAGAACTCATATATTTTTCCAATAAAGTTAATGGCCATTACTGCACAGAAATAACTGACAGATCATTAATGCTCTCACCTGAAAAAACAGCTGAATAAGCACGTTGTAGAGCCGCATTTTAGGAGGTAGTTCTAAAGTTCACATCATCTTTGCACTTCTTTACTTATCTATACTTTTCTTTACACAGTAGGAAGATAAAGGTCTGCAGAATAATGCTATAAAATCACCGTAAATAGGTGATAAAAATAAAGGACAAAAAAATGATTATTGAGATAAATCATAGCTGACAATGTTTGCTATAAATAAATTTACCTTCACCATTTTCCAGCATACGAAGCGAAGAATTTGAGCAAAAGGAAAAAGCTAATATTTTTGCCAAAGATAATGAAAAAAAGAATTTTTTGTTATTCAATCAATATAGTTTTACTTACGGACATCATAATGCAATTAAATTGGCCTTAAAAATAACTCGCACAATTTTATCTTATCGCTCTACTGAATCATCTCACGTATAATAATGTCATCTAAAACATAAATCGGGTTGTTTCGTTGATATTTTCTGACGTAGTTATTATTGGTGCGGGTGCAGCAGGCTTAATGGCCGCAGCTACCGCTGGCTATCGAGGCCGTAGTGTTACCGTACTAGACATGGGGAAAAAACCGGGCCGAAAAATATTAATTTCTGGCGGCGGCCGATGTAATTTCACTAACGAAAACGCTAGCCCTGAAAACTACCTTTGCCAAAATCCGCACTTTACTAAATCAGCGCTTAGCCGCTATAGCGCACAAGATTTTATCGAACTTGTTGACCGTCATGGTCTGAATTATCACCATAAAACCTTAGGGCAATTATTCTGTGATAATAGCGCTCAAGACATTGTCGATATATTGATGACCGAATGTGAATGGGCAGGTGTCGATATTGCCTTGCGTAGCGAAGTCATCTCAGTCAACAAAAGTGATACGGGTTATGAAATTGTCACAACAAGCGAAAGCTATCAATGTGAGTCATTAGTTATTGCTTCTGGTGGCCTTACTATGCCGAAATTAGGCGCTAGCCCAATAGCTTATAAAGTTGCTGAGCAATTTGGCCTCAATGTTTTACCTACCACCGCAGCATTAGTCCCTTTTACTTTGCATGATCACGATAAACAGAAGTTTGACGGCCTGTCTGGAATTAGTCTACCGACAGAGGTTAGCAGTGAAGATGGCACCACATTCAATGAAAACATCTTATTTACTCATCGTGGTTTGTCGGGCCCTGCCATTTTGCAAATATCATCATTTTGGCATGCTGGGCAAGCGGTAACCATCAACTTGCTACCGGAATCACCTGTTGATATATTGCTCAATGACTGGCGTGAAACTAGTGGTCAAAAATCACTAAAAAATATGCTCGCCACTGTTTTACCCAAACGCTTTGTTGAAGCATTAGTCAAACAAAAAGACATAACAGATAAAGCCATCAATCAAATCAGTAATGACGAAATTACCTATCTAGGGCAATATTTACATCAATGGCAAATCAAACCTAACGGCACTGAAGGTTACCGTACAGCAGAAGTAACCTTAGGTGGTGTCGATACCGACGAATTATCATCAAAAACTTTTGAAGCAAAAAAAGCAAAAGGCTTATTTTTTATTGGTGAAGCAATCGACGTCACCGGCTGGTTAGGCGGCTACAACTTTCAGTTTGCGTGGAGTAGTGGCATGGCGTGTGGGCAGGCGGTTTAGTTGGTTATAACAAACTATAACGAATACTCAAGATATCTAGTGACGCTCTAACTATATAATTTATATTAGTTTTGTTTTTATGGTGTGTATTCGTTTTAGAAATAATGTAGGTTTCTAGCTTCGACCTCCCATAATTAGATAAGACAGATACAGGTTAAACTTCATTAAACCTTATGTAAGTCGCGCTAACTTTCAGTTTGGACTTCCCTGACTTTACTAGACACCAAATGAGTTACATTGTAACTTCCCCACAAATGTAATCAAATGTATCCAAAGTGCTTTTTATCGCAATATTTCGGCGCTTTACCCTAAGCTTACGCGCACTGAATAGCCGAACAACTTATACTGCTACCAGTATAAATTTTGGAATAATTGAATGAACTTAACGCGCAACGCTTTAAAAAATCCAGCGGCCATTATTGTCATTGTTGCTTTGGTCATGGTGTTTGGCTTTATGAGCGTGCTTAAATTGCCCATTCAATTAACTCCTGATATTGAACAACCACAAATTACTATTTCGACAGGCTGGCGCAGTGCAGCACCTGCCGAAATGGAATCAGTGATCATTGAACCCATTGAGAATGTTGTAAAAAACACTCAAGGAGTGACTAAGGTTACCACTAACATTCAACGCGGCTTTGGTAATATCACCCTCGCTTTTGACGTGGGTGCTGATATGCAGCGCGCTATGCTTGATGTGATTAATAACCTTAATCAAGCGCCGCCATTACCTTTAGATGCGATAGAGCCAGTCGTATCGGCTGGCGGTGGTCGCGGTGGTCCAAATACCGCGTCATTGATGATTAAAACCTTACCCGATAACGCCAATACAGATTTAGGCTTATATCAAAAGTTAATTGAAGATGTGGTTAAACCGCGTTTTTCGCGCATTCCAGGTATGGGGCAAGTTAACTTAAATAGCTCTCGCCCGCGTGAATTACGCATTACTTTTGATCCCATGCGTACTGCTTCTCTGGGCTTATCCATTGCCGATATCAGTTCAACTATTGCTCGTGCCAGTGATGTTTCTGCCGGTGTTGCCGATGTCGGTCGCCGACAATATACCATACGATTTTCTGGGCAATATAGCGTAGAAAATTTAACTGATATGATCATCAGTTTCAGTGGTGACCGACCTATCTATTTAAAAGATGTCGCTACCGTGGAAAATACCTTAGTTGACCGCTTTGGCTTTAATTTACGTAGCGGGCAACCTTCTTATTATTTCACCTTGAAGCGTCAAAACGATGCCAACACCGTTGCCTTGCTAGACGAAATTAATATTGCCATTAAAGAACTCAATGCTGGCCCAATGAAAGCCGCAGGTTTGGTCATAGAGCTTAGCTTTGATGCGTCAGTGCATATAAGAAATGCCCTAGAGCTGGTACAAAACAACTTAGGTTTAGGGGTATTACTGGCCTTAATTATTCTCTGGTTATTCTTACGCGGCATTCGTAATACGCTGATTATTGCTGCGACTATTCCGGTCTCATTAATGGTGGCATTTATCACCTTGGCGGCATTCGATCGCAGTTTGAACGTTATTTCACTGGCGGGTTTAGCCTTTTCTGTTGGTTTAGTTTTAGATGCGGCGATTATTGTGCAAGAAAATATTGTTAGGTTGCGCAGTTTAGGCATGGACAATAACAAAGCGGTTATGCGCGGAGCCTTGCAAGTAACGGGGGCGCTGTTTGCTTCAACCGCAACCAGTGTTGCGATATTTTTGCCGATTTTATTTATGAAAGGCATTGAAGGCCAGCTATTTTCTGATTTAGCACTGACACTTTCTATTGCCGTTATTGCTTCACTGGTCTCGGCCATCACTATTATTCCTATCGCCAGCAAATACTGGTTAAAAGCGGATGAAACGCCAGACCCTTTTGCCCACTATTGGGAAAAATTAACTCACTTAGTCATGCGATTAACCAATTCAACCACTAAGCGTTTTAGCTGGATAGCTGCCCTGCTCGGTGGCTCGATTCTGGTGACTATGCTGATGATGCCTAAAACCGACTTTATGCCTCGTGCCCCAACCGATGGCTTTTTTTACAGCCTGAATATGCCGCCAGGTGGTAACGTTGACTTTATTGAACATGAATTTGCTAGCTTAGTAAAAGAGCGTTTGGCGCCTTATTTAAGCGGTGAAAAAATGCCAAAAATAAAAAGTTATAACTTTTATTCTTATGGCTCAGGTTCAACAGGAGTTTTTATTTACGCTGATGACCCAACCCGCGTTGAAGAATTAATGCAAGAAGTCAGAACGAAAGTGATGGCTAATTTACCTGACACACAAGTATTCATATTTAGGGGTTCAATGATCAATGTTTCTGGCGGTGGTAATGGCCGCACTATTGATATCGACATTAAAGGTCCTGATATTGAAAGTTTAATGACCGTTGCTCAAGCGGGCATAGACGCTATTAACGAAAATATGACTGGCACAACTGCCTTTCCAAACCCTAGTTTGAGCTTATCTGAACCTGAACTTAAACTCGTGCCGAACGACCAACGTATTTCACAGGCAGGTTTAACGCGTCGTGACGTTGCTAATGCTATTCGCGCTTATACTAGCGGCCTGTTTATCAGTGAGTACTTCGATGGTAATGACCGCGTTAATGTGATTTTACGTGGTAAACAATGGAATACACCTGACGAACTTGCCTCTTTGCCGATTCATTCGCCATTAGCGGGTGTTCAAACCATTGGCGAGCTTACCGAAATAACCCGAACAGCGGGACCAACTCAATTACGTCGCGTTGACGGTAAACGTACCATTAGTTTGCAAGTTTCACCGCCAGCAGATATGTCGCTTGAAGAAGCATTGAACTCGATTCAAGTCAGCGTTTTACCTTCAATGAATGCTCTGCTGCCTGCTGACTCTTCTATTTTACTCAGTGGTAATGCCAATGAAATGGCTAATGCTATTAATGATATGTTGAAAAACTTTGTGCTAGCGTTACTGATTTTATTTTTATTGATGACGGCATTATTTAAGTCAGCCAAAGACAGCTTATTAGTGCTGCTTGTTATGCCAATGGCAGTCGCGGGCGGAGTCTTAGCGTTGAACCTATTGAATGTCTTTACGTTTCAATCACTCGATTTAATGACCATGATCGGCTTTATCATCCTCTTAGGTTTAGTGGTTAACAACGCGATTCTACTGGTTGATCAAACTCGGGAAGGTGAACGCGAAGGATTATCGACTCACAAAGCGGTTGCACAAGCCGTACGCATTCGCGCTAGACCAGTTTATATGAGTACGTTAACCAGTTTATTTGGTATGTTACCGCTGATGTTAATGCCAGGCGTTGGTAGTGAAATTTATCGTGGTTTAGCGACCGTTATTGTTGGCGGTATGACCGTTAGCGCTATTTTTACCTTAGTGCTATTTCCAAGTTTATTACGACTTAGTGAAAAAGGCGCAACAGCCGCTATTGATAACAGTAAAAACAGAGTAATGCTAAGCCAACATCATTAGCAAGTAATCATTAAAGGAAGCACCATGTTTACAATGAAAAAAGTTATTAGCGCCATACTCGGTGCCAGTATATTGCTTGCAGGGAATACCATTGCAGCTGAAGGTCCAACACCTAAGCCCGTTAAAGTTGATCCGGTTAAAGTAATGGATTTAAGTGCCACTACTGATTTAATGGCCACAATTCATAGCCGTTCACATGTACCGGTTACGGCTGGCGTTAATGGCCGTATCGAATGGCTCGCTGAACCCGGTAGCATGGTACAAGAAGGTGATGTCTTGGTAAAAATGGATTTATTACCTTTAAAATTGATGCAGCTAGAGCAACAAGCACAATTAAAGCGCGCCAAAATTAATGTCAACTATTTGCACAATGAAGTACAACGTTTACAGAAACTTAGAAAAAGTAATTCGGCATCACAGTTTCAACTTGATCAAAGCCAATCACAGTATGATTTAGCCAAAACAGATATTGAAATTGCCGACTTAAAATTACAACAGATTAACGATCAAATACAACGCGCCAATGTCACCGCACCATTCTCAGGCGTTATTACCGAACGCATCGTACGAGCAGGTACTGATGTTAATCGTAGCGATAGCTTGTTGAAATTACTCGACACTGAGCACTTAGAAGTGCGCCTGTACGTGCCGATTAAATACTTAGCATTTATCCGTAAAGGCCATAGCTTGAATATCAGTGCTAATGGGCAAATAATTAACGCGAAAATCACAGCACTGATCCCAAGCGCTGATGCCAAGTCACAAACTTTTGAAGTACGAATTAATATTCCCACGCATTTAAATGAGTCATGGGCTGCCGGTCAACTTGTTAAAGTCACTGTGCCAATTCAAGCAACTAAAAACACCTTAACCGTGCACCGCGATGCACTGATTTTACGTAAAGATGGTACTTACGTGGTGAAAATAGATATCGACAATAAAGTGCACCGTTTACCAGTGATTGTGCAAAATGGCACTTTTGATCGCGTTAGCATTGAAGGTGATTTAAAAGCTGGTGATAACGTGGCTATTCGGGGCGCTGAGCGTTTGAATGAGGGGCAACAAGTTGTCGTGCAATAGATTTATACCACGTCTAGTGTGAGTATTTTTCTGTTGTTAATAACAAGATATTAGAAGACTTAGCTTATTGAGGGTTTTTCTGTGAGTAGGTTTGAAATTGTACTCTAATGCTTAATCTGCTTATTCAGTTCGGATTGATTGACTTTATAATACCAAGTCTATTAAGTTTCTTCCCACTCAGAGCTTATCAGCGTTTTGAGAACAACGATCATTTTGTGAATATAATTATTCAATATGAAGGAAATTATCGGCGGTTATCGAACCGCTGGTAAGCTCCAGAAGGTTGATTTTAAAAGGTTTACAGGCCGCGTTATTAATTTCGATAAGGGAATAACCATTCTCTTCAATCAATGCCTTGCCCACATGGATGTAGGTACTTAAGTTCAGTCTGGAACTGTGAACCTGTGCCTCTAAACCTTTTAAATTTCCCTGAGTGGGAAGCAACTTAGTAGAATTAGTATAATCAGTTGATTTATAGCGTTATTGACTAAATTATGCCCTAGTTCTCTTTAAGTAAAAAATTAAATAGCCGCGATAATGAATTTATGTGCTTAGCGAGTGCTTTATTACCAACCAATAGCGAGCTCTTGGGCGTAAAAAACGCTTATATGCACTTAAATAGCATGGTTGAGTAAAGTAGCTGCACTCATACTGGAGTTATATATTAAAAAATTTGAGTTTCAACATCATATTTGTCTAAAATTTCTTTTAGTTGACCTGTTTTTTTTATTTTTTTTATTGCTGCATTTATTGCAGGAAGCTGCTGTTGCTTTGCTTTATTAAGTCTTATTAGTAAATTTCCAGTAGAATGTAGTGCTGCCATCTCGATTTCCGCTTGAAGAATTTCCGCCCAATGCTTCGCGGCTTCATACTCAAGAATTACTGCTTGCACGCGCTTATATTTTAACGCTTTAATTAAACTTTCTTCGTCACTAAAATCTACGCGCGTAAATTGATAATCATCAAAATAAAAATACCCTGCAATAGTACCAATAGGCATAGTGTAAATACTCTCTAAGCTCGGAAATAAATGCTTATTACCTTTAAGTGTTATGACATACTCCTTTATTGCAAAAAGTGGCTCACTAATAACAAAATTACGACCGTAAGTTCCGCCAGGAAACCATGCTGTGCAGATAAAATCAAAATCAACAATACCTTTTACCAAAGCAAATTCTGCACGTTTCATTGGCCAATTAACAGCAGTAAATGTAATAGCTGAGTGTTTTTCAATCAGTACCACCAACTCAGATAAAATACCATCTTGATTTGGTGTCTTTCCTGTTCTATATGGCGCCCAACCGGTATTTTCACCTAAATCAAAATGTAATGTTGTAGCGCTATCTCGTGCAAGTACAACCGGGGTAACCGAAAAAACACTGAAGATAAATAACATCAGAAAATAGATTGGTATTTTTTTCATAATTTTCAACTTAGTATTATCATGAACATCAATTGTATACTCAAATCTCTCCTGCATATAAACTCCAACATGACTTTAGTGCGTATTTAACAGCTATAAAATGTAATATTAAAGCTTTGATTTCACATTACCCCCATCAGTTTCTTTTGCATTTCAGTCTAAAGGACAGTGGTGATATTACTGTTCACAGATTAAAGTATAGTCTGCAATTAGCTTAAATATGAGTTGTAAGTTTATATTAACTTCATAAAGTAATGTGCTATGCGAAAATTAATCAAGGTCTGGTATCGCGCTATAACTAATGATATAACCGCGCCATATTATTTAATTTAGTAGTGAATAAAGTTTACTACCTTGACAACCTAAGGCAGAGGCTTGTTGTGCTAAGCTGTATAAAAGGCAAGCAGAGCTCTGAAATACCATGAATTTAACCATAGAATTTAAACAACCAGAAATTAAAAGCACTTTTGATTGGCAATTAATACAAGAAATTAATGTCAAAAATGACCAAAGCCAAGTTATTGCCAAAGCAGAAATTGAAATAATCACACTAAATAAACATCGAGGTGCTGACGAAAGCTATGAATTATTGAGCCAGCAGGGTGCTACTGACTGGGAAGTACCATTAAACTTATTTTTTAAAAAACAAAATGTTGCTGCAGATCTACTGGACAAATTACAAGCAAAAATAGATACAAAAGCTAAAGATCATCTATTAATTGAAGCGATAAGTGTTTTACCTGCATATCGAAAACAAGGCGTGGCTAAGTTTCTTTTAACCGCAATAGCTCAACACTACAGCAAGGTACAATCTATTTCAGCACTGAGTATGCCGATGAGTTTATTTGTTGATGCTCAAGATTGTGAGAGTGAAGAAAATAAAACTTACTACCAAGCAATGAATTTAGCAGCAGATAATTTAAACCCTGAGCAGTTAAGTGCTTTTTTTGAAAAATCAGGTTTTAACTATTTAGCCATTGATGATAGTGCCTTAGAAGCGCCGTTACCGTTTAAAGTATTTATCGCCAGCCCAAAGACTATCATTTAGTTTTGTATATATAAAACCCCTAATGTTTAGGGGTTTTCAGTTTTATTATCAAACGACTCTGTTAACTTTTACGTAATCGACCTGAGCCTACTAATAACATAATTGCTAAAACAAAAATCGCTATTGAACTTGGCTCTGGCACACTCGCTTGACTACCTAAGCGAACGCTAACGTCTTCAGCAGTAACACCATTATATGCGCTGCCAAATAGGTCAAAAACAGCAATGTTACTCAAGGAAAATTCAGCTAGCCCTAAACTAACAACGTTAAAGTCGATAGACGCTAATAGAAATTGACTCAAGCCATCTTGCGCAGCAAATAGATCAAATGCATCTGCAAAGGCAAACTCACTAATAAATAAACTATTGAGTCCGGTGTTATCGACCACAGTATCACTTGGTATAAAAGTAACCATATCAACATCTAACCTAGTGCCAAAAGTTACTTGTTGAAATGTTAATAAGCTATCTGGAGACAATAAATTAAATGAAAATTCAGAAACTAACGGCTGAAAGCCGTTGTTAAAATCTGAAATATAAATATTTGCGGTTAAGGTATCATCAATACCATAAAATTTATCTTCAATATCAATAATTAATGAAGCATTTGCCGTAATTGTTGTGCACCATAGAGTCAACAATATTAAAAAATTTTTCATGTTATTTTCCTGTATATGGTTAGGTTATTAAATTATTTTTATTTAACTTACACAACTTGCACGAGTACATTTCGCCATTAATGCTCTTGCATCTGAACTGCTCACTGTACCGTCGTTATTAAAGTCATAGTCAAGTTCAAAGCTCACGCCTGCTCTTAATTGGCTAATAAAACTTCTAATGTCGTTAATATCGATATCTCCGTCATTATCAAAATCACCGAGCAGCACTTCTGCAATATTAAAAGTAAACGAAACAATAACCGGGTCATGATCCGAGGCACGATAAGCATCACTGCCATAATAAGAGCCTAACTGTCCGTCAGACTTTTTCTCCATGTTGTAATCAAAAGCTCGAGGTTCATCAGCATTAATGTGCCACTCATCAACAGCATCAACTAACGCAGTGAGTGCATTGGTTGCTAACATATGATCAAGATAACCAACCTCACCACCAAAGCCGTATGAATAAGCACTAGGACCTACTTTTTCAGCAATTAAATTACGGTAACCGTTAGCAGTAATAGTTTCGATAGGATCTTCTTTACCGTAAGCATTTAAATCACCAATAATTAAGATGTGGTCGGTTTCGATACTGGTTGGTTTTGAATCCAACCAATTAACTAGTTTTGTTGCCGCTTGGGTTCTCAACTCATTCCAACAAGCTTGACCATCATTTTGGTCAGCATTGTTACCAGAAGCGCTACTACAACTACCTTTTGATTTAAAATGGTTAACCGCTATAGTAAAGTTTTCACCGCTAGCATTAGAGCTAAACGACTGAACTAATGGTTGACGATTACCAAAATCAAATGGCGCCTCATTCGTTGTCATAGTATTACCGATAAGCGTTACTGTGCTAGGTTTATAAAGTAAACCGACAGCAATAGCGTCTCCGCCTAACTGCGCAGCATCAATGCTGATATATTGATACGTATTAGCACCCACTAAGCTGTTTAACTTGTCAGTTAAATCGGCAATCGCTGAAAGCTCATCATAACCGTCATTCTCGATTTCCATTAAGCCCACAACATCCGCGTTGATTTCGGCAATCGCCGCAGCAACTTTATTGCTTTGACGGGTAAACTCTTCAAGTGAATCTGTGCCACGCGAGGTTGGAAAACCACCTCCATAACCATCACCATTAAAGTAATTTAGCACATTAAAACTGGCAACTTTGATTTCGCTTGTCGAGCCAATAGTAGGTGATGACTCACGGAGATTGCTTGCGCTAAATGTTGGTGTTGTCATAGGTAATACACGGTAGGCGTTAAAGCTGTAATCTAAAATACCGCTTAAGTTTTCCACGCTGTCACCTAAACGCACGGTGCTGTTATAGCTTAAACCTGCATTTGGAAAAGGGATAAACTCTGGGTATTGGCTACTATTTTTATCATCAATAACAATAGCATTTCGTGAGTTTCTATCAGCCAACGCAATTGCTTGACTAGAGCCAGGCGTATAAACATTAGTTGGGATAATTAATCGACCGTATGACAAGGTTAGCTGACCATACTGTGCTAGATCATAGCTATCAGATACATGTAACTTCTGTTCAAAAGTGACTCTCATCCCTTCCCAGGATTCCCAGTCACTTAAACTAGTCACAGGCATAGTGACATTGGTTGCGGCAATGGCATCGCCTGCACCACAGTCAAGGATACTTTCACTTAGTGATAATTGCGTACGATTATAAAACTCTTTTACGTCACCTTTAGCACGTACCAGCGTGCCTTCAGTTGGCACTACGCTGTTGCCATTTAAGTAAACAAAAATTGCTTCTGATGTTGCCGGATCTGCATCGTTATCTTGCGCTTCTTCCTGAATGAAGAAACCAGATAAACTGTCGACCACCGAGGTTACAACCGCTTCGACAACTTTGCTTTCATCAACCATAATTGAAGCATCGCCGCTACCTTGAATTGCGCTGATCAGTTCTGCACTATCACCACACATGCCAATTAATGATGGCGCTTCTGGCTCAGGATCAGGTCCTGGGCTAACCACAACGCCATCAAAACTATGGGCACCTAAATAGCTAAAGGTATTTGATGAATAGCTATCCCATTCATTGGTGACAATAAAGTCATCACTGACGTTCTTATCACCTGAAGTAACATTAGACTTTCTCACTAAGGTGGTATTTGCCGCCCAGCTAGTTCTAACGCCTTTAACACCAAATGAGTCAACCAACTCACCATCTTTTACTAGCTCAAAATAGTCATCACCATTAAAATTAATTGCACTGCTGGTCATATCCACTAAGGGTTTAAGTGCACTGTCAGCGGTTATTTGGCTTGAACCTATAACAACAACATCGTTAGCTAGCACTGTACCAGCAAGGTCTGCCGTCACTGTCGGTTCGGTATTACCATTGCCATACAGTTTCAGCTGATAGCCAGATAAAGATACGGTGGTACTCGTAGGGTTAAATATTTCAATTGCTTTATTGTAGCTACTGCCCTCAATATATTCAGAGATAAATAACGCTGAACTGCTTGATGGCGGTGTCGGGTCAATCGGATCTGGAAGCGTGGGGTCAACTGGATCGGTTGGTGTCGTTCCATCACAGGCATTAGTAAAAATTTTCGTTACCCATTCTGGATGATCGATAAAGGGATTACGATTGCCTTGAAACTCATAAATGCGATTATTACGTTCTTGCTCATAGCTGTCCACTGGGTCAGCTTCATGCCAAGCCAATAAAGCACATAACTTACCTAGTTGTGGTTGCCCTGTGCTGGTTAGCATATCAACTAAGGTTAAATCTGGCGTTTGAGGGTCTGCACCTTCATAACGCACATCCATATAAAAAGTCATACGAGCAACATCGCCTTTAACCGCATTTCTTGGCTCAAATGAATTACTATCCACACGATTCAATGGCGCTTCTGACAATGCACTATCACTGTAATCAAAATCTAAATTACCACGTGATGAATTAACCGAAATATCTGTCGGTCTTAAATGATGAATATCGGTATAAGCTGAGGCACTTGAGCTTGGAAAGCCATGACTTTTTGCCCATACATGCTCACGATTCCAGTTATCTGGATTAGAAGATTGAGAACCGCTTCCGTTAGAAAACTTTGCTAATGACGTGCCTTTATACAACAAAATAACATTATTATTATTTAGCGGGTCTTCATCAGTTTGAGTTAACGCGGTCCAAACTTCAGAGTAAGTCAACACCTTATGATTAAGGCTTATTACACCATTAATCGCAGTACGAAGTTGTGCTGATGTTGCTTGGTTTGTCAGCGATGAATGTACATCGGCATAATAAATACTATCGTCGAATTCACTGGCAACAGCAACCTTGCTTAACTCTGGGCAATTGAAGCAAGCATCGGTAATAGTATCGCTGATTGGTGGTTCTACAGGTGGTTCAATTGGCGGCTCCACTGTACCGCTATTGCCCGAAACCACGACATTATCAAAAGTTATGTATTCAGTGCCGGCATTATTTTTCATGCTAATACGAATAACTAACGAATTACCTGCAGCAATAGCTGTGGTGATGGTTTCACTGGTAAAATCATCAATTAAGGTGTGTGATGCACTCCCCTTACCTTGCCAATTATCTATGGTATTAAATACTCCACCGTCAATAGCATAAGCAACATCTATAAAATCAGTACTTTCGTGATCACCATTCTCTGCGGCATTTACTGCCAAAGTTATATCAGAAAAACGGCTAATGTTGATAGCTTCTGACTGCCACATGGCTATACCGTCTAAATCTCGTCCTTCAAACTTTCCATTGTTGACTTTAAACCAATCTGATGTCGCTGTAAGCTCTGCTGAACTAACATCAATTGACCATTTGGTTACATCAGTTAAATCAACTTGATTAAAAACGGCCCCTTTGCCATCAATACTTACCGCATCGAAGTTTTCACTCCATATTTCATCCGCGTTAGCCATTGATGAAGCTAGCACACTACCGGTAAAAATAGTAAAAACCACTGTACTTGCTAAGCTTGATTTAACACTGCTGAACTTTTTCCGCAAAAAAATATTCACCACACACACTCCCCAAATTATTATTATGCAAAATGCCTAATGGCATTCTGTATGTTAAATGTTAAGTTATTGTTAAAGAAAAGTGAATGTTTTTTAACCACTGACCATTTGGTAAGTAAATATTACTTTGAATTGATGTCTATTGAGAGAGAGTTAGCAAAGTGTGTTTTAGTTAATTTTAATGACATAACAGCAAAAAAATATAACTTTATTTTATTATGCTTTTTTTCGTGCGCTGTATTTCTTCGCTTTTATTTTACCTTTAAAAGCAACTTTAGGTAATTGTGCAAAAGATTGTTGCTCAGATTGTGCAATCATCTGTGCTATGGTCGCTGTTAAAGGATTAATAAGATCTTGGTAGCGATTTTTTTTCTCACTAATATTGGTCAATGTTGCTTCCCAGTGTGCGGTCATATCGGGCATAGTCGCAGCGACAGGTAAGGCCTTGATTAACGATGTACCAACAACTGTTGCATGAATATTTTTTCCTTGTCGCTGCAAATAATCACGCTTAAAGAGTAAATCAATAATCCCTGCACGGGTCGCTTCCGTACCTAAGCCATCATTTTCTTTTAAGAGTTTTTTAATCTCATGATCACTGACAAATCGAGCAATACCTGTCATAGCACTTAACAAGCTAGCGTCGGTAAAATGTTTAGGTGCTTGTGTAATACGACTAATTAATTCTCCATGACGAGACAATATTTTTTCACCTTCAACTAACTTCGGTAATAGTTGATGCGCTAATTGCTGTTCAACATCATCATCACTCCCTTGTTTTACTGTCTCTGGCTTTTTCTTTGCCCGCTGAAATAATACTTTCCAACCTTGAGCAATAGGCGTTTTAGCATTGGCTAAAAACTTACCGCCAGCAATAAGCACTTCAACGCGAGTTTGATTATATTGATAAACTGGATAGAACTGCGCTAAGTATTGTCGAACAATAAGAAAATAAATTTTCTTCTCAAATGGATTTAACGATAATTTCGATGGCGATTTTTCAGTCGGAATAATGGCATGATGAGCGGTAACTTTGGCATTGTTCCAGGCTTTACTTTTTAACGAGCTATTGGCCCCTTGTGCAAATGAGGAGTAGCTATCATCTGCACTAACGAGCATAGCAATAATGCCCTTAGCTTGGCCATGATGCTCTTTTGGCAAATAGCGACAGTCTGAACGCGGATAAGTGATCAACTTATGCTTTTCATACAAAGCCTGACATACATCTAGCACCAATTTTGCATTCAGTGAGTAAATTTTTGCTGCGTCAATCTGTAAGGCTGATAAGCTATAAGGTAAAGGTGCAGCTTGTTTTTTTTGTTGCTCATTGACCGAACTAATTACCGCTGGCTGGTTTTCAATACGACGCACAACATTTTCGGCTAAAGCACGGTTAAGGACACGACCTTCTTCATCCATATGAGGTTGGCAAGCTGCACTTGGCTGCCATTTAGCAATAAAGTATTCTTGAGTATTACTTGTTAAATGCGCGTGCACGTCATAAAAGTCTTTAGCAACAAAGTTATCAATTTCTTGTTGGCGTCGTACCACTAAACCTAGCAAGGGGGTTTGCACTCGGCCAACCGATAACACACTGTTAAAACCAGCCTTTTGGCCTTGAATTGTATAGGCTCGCGTTAAATTAATACCGTATAACCAATCAGCTCTAGAACGTGCTAAGGCCGATATCGACAATGGCATAAATAACTGGTTACTTTGCATATTAGCAAGTGACCTTTGCACCGCAGGTAAATTTAAATCACTGACCAATAAACGTTTAATATTTTGCTTCTTCTTCGCCGGCACCTTTAAAAAATCGATCACTTCATCGACTAACAGCTGTCCTTCTCGATCGGGATCGCCAGCATGAATAATTTCATCGGCTTGCTTGACCAGTTTTCGCAATACGGTAAGTTGCGCACGTGTTTGCGTTTTGGGCTTTAATTGCCACTGCTCAGGCACAATCGGTAAATGAGCCATTTGCCATTTTTTAAAGGCCGGATCATAATTTTCTGGCTTAGCTTGCTCGAGAATATGGCCGATACACCAACTCACCACATCGCCATTACCAAGCTCGATATAACCTTGATGATTTTTCTGTGGTTTAGGTAATGCCGCGGCAATTGCTCGACCTAAGCTTGGTTTTTCAGCAATATATAATTTCAAGATGAATACTTATCTGAGCAGTAAAAGCTATTAAACTTATTAGCTAGCCTAGCACTTAAAACTGTTTATTTATACAGTAAAGTGTACTTAATGTTAATCGATAACTCGCTGCAGTGCTGTTAACCAACCTTGATAGTGCCGATTTCGACTGTCTTCAGCCATTTTTCTGTCAAACTTGTCCTGCAACTGCCATGACTGTGCCGCTTGTTCAATACTGTCAAAAAGCCCCTGTTGCAAGCCCGCTAATAGTGCAGCACCTAAGGCGGTCGTTTCGGTAATTTTTGGTCGTTCTATGGTAATGGCTAAAATATCAGCTAAAAACTGTAGCAACCAATTATTCACCACCATACCGCCATCTACTCGTAATTGCGTAGTTTTAATACCGTCTTGTGCCATTGCCGTTAATAAATCACGCGTTTGATACGCCACTGATGCTAAGCCAGCGCTGACTATTTCTTTAATACCAGAATCGCGCGTTAAACCTATAATTGCACCACGTGCATCTGGTTGCCAATGTGGTGCGCCAAGCCCAGTAAAAGCAGGTACTAAATAAACATGATTTTCATTTTGCATAGATTCCGCTATGGTGGCACTTTTTCCAACATCAGTCATTAATTGCAAACCATCACGCAGCCACTGCATAGTCGCTCCGGCCATAAAAATGCTGCCTTCAAGCGCATAAGTGCTTTGATTATTTATCCGATACGCCACAGTACTTAACATTTTATGCTGCGAATAAAGTATTTCTGAACCGGTATTCACCATAACAAAACAACCTGTACCATAGGTGCCTTTCATCATGCCTTTTTCAAAGCATGCCTGACCAACCAGTGACGCTTGTTGATCACCTATCATGGCATTAATGGCAATGCTTTTACCAAAATAGTGTGTTGCCGTTTGACCAAAATCATCGGCACTATTTTTGACTTCGGGTAGCATCGCCTCTGGAATATTAAACAGCGTAAGTAGCTCTTGATCCCAGCAATTTTCGACAATATTAAATAACAAAGTTCGAGATGCATTGCTGGCATCAGTGGCAAACTCTTTTCCTGCAGTTAAGTGCCAAAGTAAGAAGGTATCTACCGTGCCAAAGCATAATTGCCCAGCTTCTGCCTTTGCGCGCGCACCAGCAACATTGTCTAGCAACCATTCAATTTTACTGGCTGAAAAATAAGGGTCTATTAGTAGTCCTGTTTTCGCTGTAACTTGTCTGGCGATCTCCGAGTTTTGTTGCAGTTTTTCACAGCGCTTGGCGGTACGTCTATCTTGCCAGACAATTGCATTATAAATAGCTACTCCGGTACTTTTGTCCCAGACAATAGTGGTTTCACGCTGATTGGTAATGCCAATGGCGACAATATCATTGGCTGTCAAATCGCTTTTCGTCAGCACTTGTCGACAACTTGTTAGGGTTGTTTGCCAAATAACTTGTGGATCATGTTCTACCCAACCATCATGAGGATAGATTTGCGCAAACTCTTCTGATGCACTGGCAATAAGCTCGCCAGCAATAGTAAAAATAATGGCTCGACTACTTGTTGTACCTTGATCGATAGCCAGCAAATATTGGGGTTTGATCACACGGTTCGCCTATTTTTATGCAATAAAAAATATTGATTGATCTTAACTAAAGCTTTTTTCATTGCTTGTGCCAAGAAAAATTCGACCCATTTTTCTGGTAACCATTTAGGTCCATTGCAAACAATAGTATAACGTACAGAAGTTTGTGTTGGGGTTTGCGCCGTCAGGTAAATATTGCCTTGGTGGTTGCTTAATGGTTTATCTCCGACAATGGCATAACGTATTTGATTTGAGCTAGTAAACAATACTTGTTCTGAAAATTTCACTCCAGCAACACTAACATTACGAATTGCCCCTTTGCCACCAGCGGGCTCTCCATCATCAGCCGTTTTTGCAACAGCAAATTTTGCATCAAAAAAACGATGCAATTGCTGATGATCGAGTAATAGCTTACTGATTTCATTTGGCGCCGCGGCAACCATTTGCATTACATCAACATTAACCATAAATTTACTGTACTTTCATAAAGATAACTACAGCAACAGTAACGGATTTAGTTGTTTAGGGTCAAGGCAGAGGTATGATAATTATCAATATATGATACTAAAAACAAGAGAAAACAATAACTTAGCTAAGCGCTATATAACCTTACTATGGCAAGGCGTAAACTCTATACGCTCTCCAAACTTATTAAGAATATTCACTTTGCCGTCACAAACAGCAATAATTGACTTATCTTGCTTATAACTCTCAGGAATGATCACTCGGCCATTTTCTAATTGCACAAAGTGTTCAACACTATGCTGTAATTGCAAAGATAATTCACCATAATAAATAATGGTAACTTCTTTTATTGACCCTGTTGGCTCAAGTGAAGGTTGCATCTTGCATCCTATGTAGCTAAAAAAGAGGCCGTATTTTAATCAATTGAATAAAAAAAACTGTTAACGTTATCAACGGATGTTGCAACAAATTGTAACCATGTTTACATTTTCTAGTTATTGATGCCTAAATGATGATTTATCCGAATTAGCAACTGAGTTACACTAAAATGAACAAACCTACAGTATGGAAGTGAGTTATTTTGACCACAGTAATTAATGACAACCTCTGCCCATTATGTCATGCAAATAACCTGTGTGGCGTCAAAGGTACTGAGCCATGTTGGTGTGTCAGCAGTAATATTAAACCCGAATTACTGATGCGGGTACCAAAAGAACTCTCTAGAAAATCATGTATTTGTCAAAAGTGTATCAATAAATTTAACTTAACAGAAATTACTGACAAATCGTAACAAGTAAATAATTTTAAAATATCGACCTAACCAACTTATCTATAAGGATTTATCGTGTCATATAAGCCAGAGCAAGACATCATATTTAATACGATAACATCACCGTTGGGCGATGAATTAACTTGGCGTTGGGATGATAAATTGTCAACGTTACTTACTGAATTTTCCTGGGAAAAAAAAGACCAGATTTTACTTATATTGCGACAATTATTTACTGAAGAATGGAGTAATAAAAACATTAAAAAGTCACCACAAGCGATTAAAGATGAGCTTGGGGAGTTAGCAAAACTGACTAAAGAGCAATTGATATTTACCCGGCCAGCTACAGTAGATACACCAGCACTCGCAATTCTTTGGTGGCCTTGGGGTCACGGCGCAACCTATTCGATACGTATTAAAATATTAAGTGTTAATTATGATGATATTGCCCTGCAACAAGCACAGAAAAGTCTGATGAGTAAGTTTTTCCAACGACTCACCTCAAGATAAATCTAGTACGCGACAAACAGAAACCATATTGGCCAACGTTGGTCACCAAAAAGCTATGGTCAGGAATTTTATACCAAGTCTATTAAGTTTGTTCACTGAGTGAGAAGAAACTTAGTAAAATTGGTATTAGTTTTCATCCATGGTTTTAATGCGATTGGTTTGAAGCGATGGCGTTAGAGTTAATGCTAAATCGTCATTCTTACGATAATAAGGACTTAAAAAATACGAGTGTCTTTCTTTTCCCTTGGCCTTCGAATGGCGCTATGATGAAAAACAAAGCTTATTTATCTGATCGCAGCGATGCTGAAGGTTCAAGTATCGCTGTAGCACGTGGCTTTTTAAAGTTGCGTGATTTTCTGATAACACTGAGACCAGATCATGACGATATAGCATTAAAATAATGCGCTCAACAGCTACATTTACTGTGTCATTCTATGGGCAATTATGTTTTACAGCATGCACTTACTGCATTAATTAAACTTAATGACCAAAAGTATTTACCCCAGTTATTTCAACATCTATTTATGTGCGCGCCTGATGTTGATGATAACGTTTTCGAACAAGAGCAACCGATGGTAAATGTGCACCGACTCGCTCGGCAAGTCACGGTGTATTACAACAATGGCGATCTGGCAATGTATATTCAGATTATACTAAAGGAAATATTGATCGCTTAGGCCATAATGGTTGCGCTAGACCTCTGCATTTACACCACAAAGTGAATCAAGTAAATGGCTCTAAGATCGTCGGCAGAGTTACCGAACAAGTTATTATTTATGGGCGACCGTTAACAAAGATATCAGACAAAGTATCGACGATATCACCTACAGTGATAGCGTACGTAAAAGAGCCTCCAATCTACACAGGTTTGGCATTTAATCTAATACCTAACAGCACTTATTAACGCTGTTAGGTATAATATCAAGCGACTGTATAGCTAAAAATAATTACTCCCCCTGACTTGAACCACCATGTATAGGAGCATGCTGAATAACCCGATCCGCTAAGCGAGAGAAAGGTAAACTTTGCAGCCAGACTTTACCATGGCCAGAAAGCGTGGCAATAAACAAACCTTCGCCACCAAAGAGCATACTTTTTAGGCCTTTAGTTAATTCAATGTCGTAATCAATACCATCACTAAAGCCCACTAAGCAACCGGTATCAACGCGTAATACTTCACCATTCAGTTCCTTTTCGATAATCGTACCACCGGCATGTAAAAATGCTAAGCCGTCACCTTCTAAACGCTCTAAAATAAAGCCTTCACCACCAAAAAAACCACTGCCTAAACGTTTACTAAAGGTGATATCTATTTTAGTTCCCAAAGCGGCACAAAGAAAAGCATCTTTTTGACAAGTAACACCGCCGCCAATATCAGCGAGATTTATGCTAATAATCGAACCTGGATACGGTGCTGCGAAAGCAACAGTACGACGTTGTGGATGTTGATTAGAAAAATGGGTCATAAACACTGACTCTCCGGTCAACATGCGTTTACCCGCAGAAAACAACTTCCCCATGATGCCTTGGGTGGCATTTGAGCCATCCCCCATCTTTGTTTCAAATTCTATACCATCTTCCATATAATTCATCGCACCGGCCTCGGCGACAACGGTCTCTCCCTGATCTAAGGTTACTTCAACTAACTGCATTGAATTTCCGATAATTTGATAATCTATTTCATCACTGCGCATTGTCTATCCTTATGCTCTGGCTATATTTATCGTTAGTTAACTTTATTATTTGGTTTTAACATCTCATGCAACTCGAAAATTAAACCACTATGCTACTTAAGCAAATTTCTACTTTATTGGCTAGCACTAACCACGTACTGATATTAATTTTTACATTTACGACTGAAAATTTATGACTAATAAACCTCAACTTTCCGATATTATTTATACCTTGAAACAAACAATCGTGAAAGTACCTTTTAAAAGCATATTTTAAGGACTCGTATAACAAAAATAATAAAGCTTATTTCCGTATTCACAGTAACAGTATTACTAGTATCAGTTTCAATAGTTTCTCTGCAACATTTGAGGAAGGAACGCACTACAAGATAGTGGTAAAAAATAAAGCAACGCCGCCAGAATTAAGTGGGTAGTCACCTCACCAGCGTACCAGTCATGATAGTCAGCAGTAAATATTAAATTAATAGTGATAATTTTTTGCTGAAGTGGCCTATCTGTTTAGCCTTTAAATATCAAGTAATACAAAAAAACCGAAGCTTTAACTAGTTCGGCTTTTCATCTTTAATTAAGCTATTTTTTATTAATGTCGACGATGTTTATTACTCGGCTTACTTTTGTTTTTATCACCAAAGGCTTGTTGACGACCGTGCTTTTTTTGTCGCCCTAAAGTGTTTTTGCGTGCTGGAACATCGGTTTTCGTTAAATCGGGTTCATAACCTGGCAGCCATTGTTGCATTAAACGTGTATCTAATACTTTTTCAACCGCTTCTAATAACCAATTTTCAGACGGGCTCATTAATGAAATAGCTAAACCTTCATTGCCCGCTCGACCTGTTCGGCCAATGCGATGAATATAGTCTTCAGCAATATAAGGCAATTCGTAATTAATGACATAGCGTAAATCATGGATATCGATGCCACGAGCAGCAACATCGGTGGCGACTAACGCTCGTGTTTTTCCTGCTTTAAATTCAGCTAAAGCTTTATCTCGCGCACCTTGCGATTTATCACCATGGATAGATTGGGTTTTAATACCATCCTTCGACATTTCTTTCGCAAGCTCATCTGCACCTTGTTTGGTGCGGGTAAAAATAAGCACTTGTTGCCAGTTCTTGGAGCCAATTAAGAACGAGGTTAACTCACGTTTACGGTCACTATCAACGGTATAAACAATTTGTTCGACTTGTGTGGCAGCTGTATTGCGTTCGCTTACTTCAATAAGTTCTGGTTCATTAAGTAAAGTTTTACTGAGTTTAAAAATAGCATCGTCGAACGTTGCAGAAAACAGCAAAGTCTGACGTTTTGGCGGTAAACGATTAAGAATACGATCAATTTCATCTTTAAAGCCCATATCTAACATTCTATCAGCTTCATCAAAGACAATAGTTTCTAGATGGATCAATAACACACTGCCGTTAATAATATGATCTAATAATCGTCCAGGCGTGGCAATTAATACATCAACGCCTTTTTCAATTGCTTCAATTTGCGGTTTAATACTTACGCCGCCATAAGCAACAGCAATATTTAGCTCGGTATTTTCAGCATAGCTAACAAAACTTTTATACACTTGCTGAGCAAGCTCACGGGTTGGTGTTAATACCAAGGCTCTGATCGGTCTTTGTGCAGGGATATTCTCACTTAGGCGTTGAAGAATAGGTAAAGCAAAGGCGGCCGTTTTACCAGTACCTGTTTGTGCCCCTGCCATAATATCTTTATTAGCTAAAATAGCCGGAATCGCTTGTTGTTGAATCGGTGTTGGCTGTTCATAGCCTAAAGCTTTCACGGCATCGGTAAGTGATTTATCTAGTGCTAAGGAAGAAAAACTCATGACAAATTATCGCTTTTTAACTGAATGTTGCTTAAGCTCATGCTCAAGTTCATCGGGATAATAAACGAGCCCTTGTTCATCTTGGCTTGGAAAGACTACAATGGCGAGTTCGTCGTCTGCAAGACCATGTGTCCATCGGCTAAACCACTTATTCAAAGAAATAGCTTCAGGCTGACAATTCTGCCATTGATCAGTAACCCAAGCTTGGGCGAACTCTTCATTCGGCCAAACTGGCACACAATCTTCTTCTTCAGTATTGAGCATCACACAACCATGTTCATCAGTTAAAATCCATAACTGATTTTGAGTGACGGTCTCATTAACAAAATAAACAGCGCGTTGCGCATCATCCATTTGTAATATTTGCTTAACTTTTTCTGGCTCTAACACATGAAGTCCTGCTGAAATTTATTTTTAAATAAGGCGCTATTCTACAAAAATTTGCATCTCTTCGCCGATCTGTTTACGCATTTCCATTAATTTTCTTGCACTTTCATGCTGCTTTTTATCTGCTTCTGACTGTGGAACCCACTCAGGAACGCGTTCAGATTGACCATTTTGATCAACAGCAACCATAATAACAATGCAGTGTGTGGTTAATCGACGATTTAACGATTTAGGATCACAAGCATTCACTTCCAAAGCTATATGCATTGAAGATTTACCGGTATAAATAACCTTTGCTTCAACTTCTACTAAGCTACCAACGTGGATCGGGGCAATAAAACGGATACCACCTGCATAAGCGGTAACACAATAACGACCACTCCAACCAGCGGCACAAGCATAAGCAGCTAAATCGATCCATTTCATGACGGCACCACCGTGAACTTTACCACCAAAATTTACATCTTGAGGCTCAGCCAAAAATCTTAAAGTTATATCACGCTGTGGTTGATTCATTACATTTCCTGTTTATAAATAATTGTTACAATCTAATTAACCTTTAACAAAACTTACAATAGCGATTATTTAAAGGTACATTACCACCAGTTAAGTCATAGTTAAAATTTAAAGAGAAAGCATGAAAATTTGGGTTGATGCCGATGCCTGTCCCGTAGTCATTAAAGAAATATTATTTAGAGCCGCTGAACGTACACAAACAGTCACAACATTACTGGCTAACCATTATTTAAAAGTGCCACCTTCTAAAGTTATCAGCTTTGTACAAGTGAGTGCTGGCTTTGATGTCGCTGACAATGAAATTGTTAAACGCGCCGAGCCTAATGACTTAGTCATCACCGCAGATATCCCATTAGCCGCAGAAGTTGTCGAAAAAGGTTGCTTAGCGCTAAACCCTAGAGGAGAACTTTACACCGAGAGCAATATTCGTCAACGTCTTAATATGCGTGATTTTATGGATACTTTGCGCTCTAGTGGTATTGAGACCGGTGGCGCGCCACCAATTAGCCAAGCAGATCGACAAGCCTTTGCCAACAACCTTGATAAATTATTAGCACAACAATAATTTGCTTTAATTAATCCCAATATGGCCTTTTACTAATTAAAAATCACCGGCCGTATATTTAATTGTTAGTTATTTGCTTGCAGCTGGTTTAATACGACGTCTGCTAGCGTTATTACCATCACTATTCCCATACGGATTAGCACTAGTATTGTTACCCGTATGACGTCTATTTTTACCGGTTGGCTTATGACCACGTGCATTATCACCTGAGCGTTGACCATCTTTATGTTCAGGTTTGTCCGTTTTGAACTTCTTCGGTTTTTTTGCTTTTAATGGGCGTAATTTACGTGATTCTGGTAAAGCATTGAGTGGCTCAAAACCAGCAACTATTTCTCTCGGTAAATGGGTTTGAATCACATGTTCAACGTCATTCAATAGATCGATTTCGTCCGCACAGACTAATGATACCGCATGACCACTTGCACCAGCTCGGCCCGTACGACCAATACGATGTACATAATCTTCTGGTACATTCGGTAATTCAAAGTTAACCACTTGAGGTAGTTGATCAATATCGATACCACGAGCAGCAATATCTGTTGCTACCAGTACATTGATAGTACCTTCTTTAAATTGTGCTAATGCTTTTGTTCTTGCCCCTTGGCTTTTATTGCCATGAATAGCAGCAGCTCTAATATCAGCAGCATCAAGTTGTTTGGTTAATTTATTTGCGCCATGCTTAGTTTTCATAAAAACGATAACTTGTCGCCAATCATTAGTTTTAATCAAATGTGTCAGTAATGGCGCTTTCTTATTTTTATCTACTGAATAGATTAACTGCTCAACCGTTTCTGCCGTGGTATTTTTCGGGCTGATTGAAATCTCTACGGGGTCATTAACAATTCCTTTCGCTAGCTCAC
Organism: Colwellia sp. M166; assembly: GCF_024585285.1. Classification (NCBI taxonomy): domain Bacteria; kingdom Pseudomonadati; phylum Pseudomonadota; class Gammaproteobacteria; order Alteromonadales; family Colwelliaceae; genus Colwellia; species Colwellia sp. M166. Next base: position 2,541,312 of record NZ_CP040755.1, on the reverse strand, counting down.
GAATATCTGGTGAAAATGTTGCTGAGAAAAGTAGTGTTTGGCGTTTTTTTGGTAATAAGGATAAAATTTTCTTAATATCACGTAGAAAGCCCATATCTAACATACGATCAGCTTCATCAAGTACTAAAATTTCTAATTGATTAAAACGTACAGCATTTTGATTATATAAATCTAATAACCGTCCTGGTGTAGCAACAAGAATATCAACACCTTGACGTAAGCGTAGCATTTGCGGATTAATTTTAACCCCACCAAATACTACCGTTGATTTAAGGTCTAAGTGCTTACCATACATTTCGACATTTTCAGCTATCTGAGCAGCAAGTTCACGTGTTGGCGTAATAATGAGTGTTCGCGCTTGATTGGGGCGTGCTTTCTCGCCATTTGAAAGCAATTCGAGAATAGGTAAGGTAAAGCCTGCTGTTTTACCTGTGCCCGTTTGCGCAGCTGCCATGACGTCTCTACCAGCGAGTACCGCAGGAATAGCCTGAGCTTGAATAGGCGATGGTGTATCGTAACCTTTTTCCGCTATAGCTTTTTGAATTGGGGCAGATAAACCTAAATCGGTAAAACTCATAGAATATACTCTTCTCGCTGGGGTTTGAGCCAATGTCAAACGGCGGTGCAGAATACAGTATAGACGGCTCCAGTGCAATGATAGTAGTTATTCTAGAGCATTAACAATACCACCGAACCATTAATAAACCGTCGCATTGCTTATGAGTTGTTAATGAAATTAATCATGGTCAATCTCAAAAAACACCAACATAAAGATTATTGATATTTTCAGATTATTGAGGAACTTAATACTTATTTATTATCTTACTCGGCCAGCCATTTATAAGCAAAGTTAGGTGACGATTTCAGATTCAGAAACTATTGAAAAACACACCTGGTACCCTATAGAGCGAACAGATTGAATAATATTTGCCGGTAAACCAACCGTTTTTAATTTATTTCTGATACGAGCGACTTTAATATCAATAGAACGGTCAATACCGTCATAATCAGCTCCTTTCAACACTTTCAGAATAATTTGCCTAGACACCACACTGTTATGCTTAGTGGCAATAAAGTAGAACAACTCATATTCTTCCTGTGTTAAGCCCAAAGCTTTTTTTTGATAAAAGCAATCTGTTGACGCCGGAATAAACTTAAGCTCACCAAACTCTAAAATATCATCAGGTTGATAATTAGTAGGTCGAACGCCTAAGCGTTTTATACGTTGATATAGCACTTCAAAGGGTGCTGTTTTTAACACGAAATCATCAGCGCCAACTTCAAAGCATTTGATTTCTGCTAATGAATCTTCATCGCTGGTAATGAAAATAATCGGTCGTTGATAAAATTCTCTAAGTTGTTTACACACCTCGTAACCATTGATATCAGGCAAGCCTATATCTAATAAAATCAGATCAGGAAAAGTATTAATAACTTTCCGCAATGCTGTCGAACCATTGAACACTTGATTAACAGCGAAGCCTTTACGTTCTAATTGGCTTTTCAAAGTAAGAGACACCAATTGATCATCTTCAATAATTAGTACTTCTTTCATGATGGTGTTCCTTAATTCATAATTCGTAAATTTCATTTAGATCACAATTACTTAACCTAAAACAATAGATACTAATAAATTGATTTTCCTCCTTTTATCTTCACACAACAATACAAAATAGTAGGATAATTGTATCTAATATGTAACTTTGACAGATCAATAAGTGACCAATAGTCGCAGAAAGCACTAAATTATGGAAAATTTTTTAAAGAACATAACGAAAAAACCCGTAGCATGAGCTACGGGTTTTAGAATGATGGTGGAGGGAGGTGGATTCGAACCACCGAAGGCTGAGCCGTCAGATTTACAGTCTGATCCCTTTGGCCACTCGGGAACCCCTCCACAGGGTCGAAAACCCAGCATAAGCTGGGTATTCTGAAAAGAAGTCTAGCAATGTCCTACTCTCACATGGGAACTCCCACACTACCATCGGCGCTAACACGTTTCACTTCTGAGTTCGGAATGGGATCAGGTGGGGCCATGTCGCTATTGTCGCTAGACAAAAATTTTCTTGTTAATTACCAAATTGACGCCATTGCTACAATCGCTCTGATACTCATTGAGTAAACTCAACTTCGTTTCTCGCTCATTTGCTGCTTTGTCAATTCGTCACTTACCTTCGTAAATGATTAACAAGTAATAATCTTAGAAAGCTGAACTCTGTTAAGAGTTAAAAATACTCGTTTTACTGATAGCTGACAGCTTTTAACTGTTAGCTTATCTATCTCTTATTCACACTATTGTCATGCGTGATGTGTGTATTCCTACACTGTGTCAAACTTCATACAACAAAACCACTTGGGTGTTGTATGGTTAAGCCTCACGGGTAATTAGTATTGGTTAGCTCAATGCCTCGCAGCACTTCCACACCCAACCTATCAACGTTGTAGTCTCCAACGACCCTTTAGGGAGCTTAAAGCTCCAGTGAGAACTCATCTCAAAGCCTGCTTCCCGCTTAGATGCTTTCAGCGGTTATCAGTTCCGAACGTAGCTACCGGGCAATGCTATTGGCATAACAACCCGAACACCAGCGGTTCGTCCACTCCGGTCCTCTCGTACTAGGAGCAGCCCTCTTCAATTCTCAAACGCCCACGGCAGATAGGGACCGAACTGTCTCACGACGTTCTAAACCCAGCTCGCGTACCACTTTAAATGGCGAACAGCCATACCCTTGGGACCGACTTCAGCCCCAGGATGTGATGAGCCGACATCGAGGTGCCAAACACCGCCGTCGATATGAACTCTTGGGCGGTATCAGCCTGTTATCCCCGGAGTACCTTTTATCCGTTGAGCGATGGCCCTTCCATACAGAACCACCGGATCACTATGACCTACTTTCGTACCTGCTCGACGTGTCTGTCTCGCAGTTAAGCTGGCTTATGCCATTGCACTAACCGTACGATGTCCGACCGTACTTAGCCAACCTTCGTGCTCCTCCGTTACTCTTTAGGAGGAGACCGCCCCAGTCAAACTACCCACCAGACAGTGTCCCCAAGCCCGATAAGGGCCCTAGGTTAGAACATCACGCATACAAGGGTGGTATTTCAAGGTTGGCTCCACCACATCTAGCGACATGGTTTCAAAGCCTCCCACCTATCCTACACATGTAGGAGCAATGTTCACTGTCAAGCTATAGTAAAGGTTCACGGGGTCTTTCCGTCTAGCCGCGGGTATACGGCATCTTAACCGCAATTTCAATTTCACTGAGTCTCGGGTGGAGACAGTGTGGCCATGATTACGCCATTCGTGCAGGTCGGAACTTACCCGACAAGGAATTTCGCTACCTTAGGACCGTTATAGTTACGGCCGCCGTTTACCGGGGCTTCGATCATGAGCTTCGTCCGAGGACTAACCCAATCAATTAACCTTCCGGCACCGGGCAGGCGTCACACCGTATACGTCATCTTTCGATTTTGCACAGTGCTGTGTTTTTAATAAACAGTTCCAGCCACCTGGTTACTTCGACTCTCCATTGCTTACTGAGCAAGTCATTCACATTAGAGAGCGTACCTTCTCCCGAAGTTACGGTACTATTTTGCCTAGTTCCTTCACCCGAGTTCTCTCAAGCGCCTTAGTATTCTCTACCTAACCACCTGTGTCGGTTTGGGGTACGGTTCCTATATATCTGAAGCTTAGAAGCTTTTCCTGGAAGCATGGCATCAATGACTTCATCTCCTTGGAGACTCGTCTCGTATCTCAGCGTTTAAATGAAATCCCGGATTTACCTAAGATAACCGCCTACATACTTTCACACGGACTACCAACGCCGTGCTCACCTAGCCTACTCCGTCCCTCCTTCGCAATATATAGAAGTACAGAAATATTAATCTGTTTCCCATCGACTACGCGTTTCCGCCTCGCCTTAGGGGCCGACTTACCCTGCCCTGATTAACATGGGACAGGAAACCTTGGTCTTTCGGCGGGGGAGTTTTTCACTCCCCTTATCGTTACTCATGTCAGCATTCGCACTTCTGATACCTCCAGCAAGCTTTACAACTCACCTTCAACGGCTTACAGAACGCTCCCCTACCACTTGTTCCTAAAGAACAAATCCGCAGCTTCGGTGACTAGTTTAGCCCCGTTACATCTTCCGCGCAGACCGACTCGACTAGTGAGCTATTACGCTTTCTTTAAAGGATGGCTGCTTCTAAGCCAACCTCCTAGCTGTCTATGCCTTTCCACATCGTTTCCCACTTAACTAGTACTTTGGGACCTTAGCTGGCGGTCTGGGTTGTTTCCCTCTTCACAACGGACGTTAGCACCCGTAGTGTGTCTCCCGCATATCACTCATTGGTATTCGGAGTTTGCAAAGGGTTGGTAAGTCGGGATGACCCCCTAGCCTTAACAGTGCTCTACCCCCAATGGTGTTCGTGCGAGGCTCTACCTAAATAGATTTCGGGGAGAACCAGCTATCTCCCGGCTTGATTAGCCTTTCACTCCGACCCACAAGTCATCACCGCATTTTTCAACATACGTGTGTTCGGTCCTCCAGTTGATGTTACTCAACCTTCAACCTGCCCATGGGTAGATCGCCGGGTTTCGGGTCTATACCCTGCAACTAAACGCGCAGTTAACACTCGCTTTCGCTACGGCTCCCCTATTCGGTTAACCTTGCTACAGAATATAAGTCGCTGACCCATTATACAAAAGGTACGCAATCACTAGACTAAATCTAGCTCTCACTGCTTGTACGTATGCGGTTTCAGGTTCTATTTCACTCCCCTCACAGGGGTTCTTTTCGCCTTTCCCTCACGGTACTGGTTCACTATCGGTCAGTTAGGAGTATTTAGCCTTGGAGGATGGTCCCCCCATGTTCAGTCAACGTTTCACGTGTGCCGACCTACTCGATTTCATGATAAGTTTATTTTCGTGTACGGGGCTATCACCCTGTATCGCTCTACTTTCCAGTAGATTCCACTAACTTACAAACCACTTAAGGGCTAATTCCCGTTCGCTCGCCGCTACTAAGGAAATCTCGGTTGATTTCTTTTCCTCGGGGTACTTAGATGTTTCAGTTCTCCCGGTTCGCCTCGTTAAGCTATGTATTCACTTAACGATACCCAAGTTACCTTGGGTGGGTTTCCCCATTCGGACATCTTTGGCTATAACGGTTTTTATCACCTCACCAAAGCTTTTCGCAGATTAACACGTCCTTCATCGCCTCTAACTGCCAAGGCATCCACCACATACGCTTAGTCACTTAACCATACAACCCCAAGTAGTTTCCTATTTGGTACACCGCGGAGACTAATCCACAGCAATTGTAAAGTCTGACATTTTCACGCACACAAAGTGTGTCTTGAATAAGAGTGGTAATAAATTTAACTCGTAAAAGTAAAAACTTACTACCGGGTTGATTACGTTTCCGAGGAGGACCCGTAATCACCATTATTAACAGGCGATATTCCCATTAACAACAGCTTGGTATTTATAATTTACAAACAACAGCGCGACACCGTGTTTGCCATATAAATACCGGTATTTATATCAGCTTTCCAGATTGTTAAAGAACTCAATTAATGCACGCATTCGGCATAAATCGTGGTTTAAAAAACCAAACTTAAAAGAGCTTATAAAAAGCATAACTTAAGTTTGGTCATTCAATTCTTTGTGAAGAAGTGGTGGAGCTAAGCAGGATCGAACTGCTGACCTCCTGCGTGCAAGGCAGGCGCTCTCCCAGCTGAGCTATAGCCCCGCAATGGGAAACATGTTTAGCTAAAACGAAACTCATATTTACGTTTTTTACAAGGCGGTTTATCACGAAGTGTAGGTATTTCTACACGAGTGATGAACCAACGCCGTAAAAAGCGTAAATTGGTAGGTCTGGGCAGACTTGAACTGCCGACCTCACCCTTATCAGGGGTGCGCTCTAACCAGCTGAGCTACAGACCTATTTTATACTCGTTTCTTTACTTGATTTCTTCGTTGTACTCGTCGTTCGCTTGTCATTACCAGTCGGTAACTCCTACGCTCACTTCTCGCACGCCTTGAACTCAAGCAAATTAACTTCGCCTAAAAGGGATGAAGCACTAGCATGTTTGGACTTCTTCTAATTTGTTATCATGTAATTTGTGTAGACACTCGTAGAACCGAGGTTCTCATTAAGCTGTTTTACTTCAAGATAAGGAGGTGATCCAACCCCAGGTTCCCCTAGGGTTACCTTGTTACGACTTCACCCCAGTCATGAATCACAAAGTGGTGACCGTCCTCCCGAAGGTTAAACTAGCCACTTCTTTTGCAACCCACTCCCATGGTGTGACGGGCGGTGTGTACAAGGCCCGGGAACGTATTCACCGTAGCATTCTGATCTACGATTACTAGCGATTCCGACTTCACGGAGTCGAGTTGCAGACTCCGATCCGGACTACGACAAGCTTTGTGGGATTCGCTCCATCTCGCGATATTGCTGCCCTCTGTACTTGCCATTGTAGCACGTGTGTAGCCCATCCCGTAAGGGCCATGATGACTTGACGTCGTCCCCACCTTCCTCCGGTTTATCACCGGCAGTCTCCTTAGAGTTCCCGCCACTACGCGCTGGCAAATAAGGATAGGGGTTGCGCTCGTTGCGGGACTTAACCCAACATTTCACAACACGAGCTGACGACAGCCATGCAGCACCTGTCACAGAGTTCCCGAAGGCACAAGTCTATCTCTAGTCTCTTCTCTGGATGTCAAGGGATGGTAAGGTTCTTCGCGTTGCATCGAATTAAACCACATGCTCCACCGCTTGTGCGGGCCCCCGTCAATTCATTTGAGTTTTAACCTTGCGGCCGTACTCCCCAGGCGGTCAACTTAGCGCGTTAGCTACGCCACCCACAGATCAAGTCTACAGACGGCTAGTTGACATCGTTTACGGCGTGGACTACCAGGGTATCTAATCCTGTTTGCTCCCCACGCTTTCGTGCCTCAGTGTCAGTCTTTGTCCAGGTAGCCGCCTTCGCCACTGATGTTCCTTCCAATCTCTACGCATTTCACCGCTACACTGGAAATTCCACTACCCTCTACAAAACTCTAGCTTGCCAGTTCAAAATGCAGTTCCCAGGTTGAGCCCAGGGCTTTCACATCTTGCTTAACAAACCACCTACGCACGCTTTACGCCCAGTAATTCCGATTAACGCTTGCACCCCTCGTATTACCGCGGCTGCTGGCACGAAGTTAGCCGGTGCTTCTTCTGCGAGTAACGTCACAGATGTTGCGTATTAAACAACACCCTTTCCTCCTCGCTGAAAGTGCTTTACAACCCGAAGGCCTTCTTCACACACGCGGCATGGCTGCATCAGGCTTTCGCCCATTGTGCAATATTCCCCCACTACTGCCTCCCGTAGGAGTCTGGGCCGTGTCTCAGTCCCAGTGTGGCTGATCATCCTCTCAAACCAGCTAGAGATCGTCGCCTTGGTAAGCCATTACCTTACCAACTAGCTAATCTCACTTGGGCTAATCAATGAGCGAGAGGTGCCGAAGCGTCCCCCCCTTTGGTCCGTAGACATTATGCGGTATTAGCAGTCGTTTCCAACTGTTGTCCCCCACTCAAAGGCATATTCCCAAGCATTACTCACCCGTCCGCCGCTCGACGCCGAATAGCAAGCTATTCTCGTTTCCGCTCGACTTGCATGTGTTAAGCCTGCCGCCAGCGTTCAATCTGAGCCATGATCAAACTCTTCAATTAAAAATCGTTTGTGATGTGAGACAAGTAAACTTGTTTCAACATCTGCTCAATGAATTCTGTCGTGTTACTTAATCCCGACTAGGAACTAAATAACTACATAAAACGTATTATTCAAACCCGAAAGTTTAAATGATACTTATTTTTTGTGTGACATCATATTAAGCTGTTTTTTTTGTTATGTTCTTTCCGAAGAAAGAGATAACTATGTAAAATCAACGTTAATGTGAGTGTCCACACAAATTGCATGATAACTAATTGTTAAAGAACGTATCATCAAAGATGATACCGATACAGAATCTCATTCGCTCTATACCGTAAGTTGTTTCGTTGCTGCAGACCACTCTTTGCTTGACGCTAAGGGCTTCTGAAGCGAGATGCGCATTCTACGCAACTCAGTTTTAATGTCAACGCTTTTTTGAAACTTTTTAAACTTTCTTTTCAGAAGATTTAAAACCTTTACTTTAAAACGTTAAGTTAACCAATTCAGCCTGAACTGTACGAGATAACCTATTAAAACAGCTCGTTGGGGTGACCCCTTGGAACTGGAGCGCATTCTAGAGATTTCTCGCTTCACGTCAACAGCTAAATGCAATTAAATTGATAAAAGTGGTTTGTTTGGCTTTTATTTGCACAGCCCTTGCTGTGACTGCGTTTTAAATGCGCAAATAGCGCTAAAAGTACGCACTTTAGCATCAGGCCGAGCGACGACTTTACCTATTTGCAAACTAAGATTAGTCGAATATTTATTTGAAGCACACTATTTAACCCGACATTTTGCTAATATGGCTATATCAGTCATTTAAAAGCTTATATTCATGCATAAAAACAAATTTCGTAGTTATCATAACAATGCTCCTATATTAGGTAGTAATGTTTATGTCGATGAAACAGCGGTACTCGTTGGGGATATCACGTTAGGTGATGATACTAGTGTTTGGCCCTTAGTCGCTGCAAGGGGTGATGTTAATAAAATAACTATTGGCGCAAGAACTAATATTCAGGATGGTAGTGTTTTACATGTCACTCGAAAAAGTGCAGCTAACCCAAAGGGTAATCCTTTAATCATTGGTGACGATGTTACCGTTGGGCATAAGTGCATGTTACATGGTTGTACATTAGGAGATCGTATCCTTGTTGGTATGGGTGCTATTATTATGGATGGTGCGACTATTGAGAATGACGTATTCATTGGTGCTGGTAGTTTAGTGCCTCCAAACAAAACACTAAAACGCGGTTATTTATATGTTGGTAACCCCGTAAAACAAGCAAGATTACTTAAAGAAAGTGAAGCTAAATTTCTCAAGCAATCAGCCATTAATTATGTGGAATTAAAAGATGAATATTTAGCTATGGATAATTAAAGCCTCAATCATCTGATGTCTATATGTATTTCATTTCCTTCTGGCTCATTTTTTTCGAGCCAGAGTTCTGCCACTTCTTCTAAATCATATTTTGTACAATTATCAATTTTCGCTATGTTTTTTAACTGCATTGAGTGAAAAAATATAGTTACTCTTTGCCCTGATAACTGGCCGGTCAATGACCATGCGTCATGTTGTTCATCAAAATGTAGGTCATCATTAAATAAAAATGCTTGATTCATCTTTCTTTCTCTAAATTTGTTACTTCAACTGAGTTCTTAACGATATCAGTACAGGTTCGATATCTGGACTAACACCTCTCCATAACTTGAAGCTTTCGGCGGCTTGTCCTACCAACATACCTAACCCATCGATAATATGCTTAACCCCAAGAGTTTTTGCTTGAATTAAAAAAGCAGTCGGATGTTTGCCATACACCATATCATAACAAGCCACTGCGCTTTTTATGGTGGCGTTTGAAATGGGTAAACTTTCGCCCGACAACCCTGCCGACGTTGCATTAATAATAATATCAAAAGATAACTGCTCAGTATCAGTAAACGTAACAGCATGTATTGCCTGATCAGGATATTGACTAACAATGGCTTGCGCTTTACTTAGTGTTCTATTGGCAATAGTTAACGACGTTGGTGATTGCTCTAATAAGGCTTGCACAACACCTTTCGCTGCTCCGCCAGCACCGAGCAATAATATTTTACTCTTTTGTAGTTGAATTTGATGTCTAAGCAAATCACTTACTAAGCCGACACCGTCAGTAGTATCACCATAAATAGCACCATTAGAGAATATTAAGGTATTAACCGCACCAGCTAACTTTGCCCTTTCACTCAATTCGTCGCACAGTATAAAAGCTTGTTCTTTAAAAGGCGCAGTAACATTGGCACCTTTACCATTATCGGCAATCAGTTCACTTACTGCTAACTCAAATTTATCAAGATCAACCAATTCACTTTGATAATTGATAATTTGTTCGGTTTGTGTGGCAAATTGTTGGTGAATAAACGGCGATTTTGATTGAGCAATTGGATTGCCAAATACACGGTATTGATCCATGAGAATACTTGCTAAAGAGTTTAGCTGTAGACTAACCTAGTTATGAAAAGATGCAAACAAAAAAGCAGTAATTCAATTACTGCTTTTTATATTTATTAACCTACTTAATCCTGACCTTAAAATTTATAACCTAACATCAGCGAGTAAACCATTGGATCGACATCAATGTTAGCTTTACCAATGCTAGCTCCACCAACATCGAATGTTGCATCAGTAGATATATCAATATAACGAATAGAAGCGTTTAGTGACCACTTATCATCTAAATGATAATCAGCGCCAATTTGTGCAGACAAACCAAATGAGCCATCTAAATCTAGGTTGCTTAAACCTAATGATTTTGGAGCCGCGGCAAAATCTTCATCAAAGAAAACTGTATAGTTAACACCAACACCAACATAAGGCTTAAAAGCTGAGTTCGTATCAAAGTAATATAATGCACTTAATGTTGGTGGTAACTGTGATACTTCGCCTAAGTTAGCACCATCAACCCCAAGCACTGCGTTTTTATCTTGAATAGTTACATCATGGGTAAAAGGTGTTGCGGCTAATAGTTCAATTGCCCAGTTATTATCGTAGAAGTAAACAAAATTCAAACCTAGCTGTGTATTATCGTCTACCGTCAATGTCATAGTTGAATCAGCGCCACCCAACATAATGTTAGATTTGTCACTGTCAGGGTTAACCATAGTTGCGCCACCACGTACAATAAAATCACCCGCTTGGTTTGAAAAAGCCAGAGGAGATAATGTAAGAGCAGAAAGTATTAAGCCATTAATTATTGATTTTTTCATGAGAGCATTACCTTTTGTTAAATATAGAAATATTGAATTTGTTTAATGAGGTAATATTACGCCCGCTCGATAATAGAGTAATTGATCTAGCACAAGGTTTTTAATAAACCACAAAATAATTATGGTTTTATTTAAAGTAATGAATTAAATAGTGATTGTTTTGTGATCTAACGCACAAAAACAACATATTGAACTAAGCTTTCTACAAATATATTGTTTTTGAGTGCTAAAAACAGATGATATTTACTATAGCCAGCTTTGTGCAACAAGATAGTTTTGTAGTTCAGCTTCTGCACTGCCATCTGCAGCTTGAAAATTATACTCCCAACGAACCAATGGCGGCATCGACATCAATATAGACTCAGTTCTACCACCTGATTGCAAACCAAATAAAGTGCCGCGATCGAACACTAAATTGAACTCAACATAGCGACCTCGACGATATAATTGGAATTGACGATTATTATCATCATATGGCGTGGCTTTGCGCTTTTCTATCAAAGGTACATAAGCATCAATAAAACCTACGCCAACGGCTTTGATGTAATCAAAACACTGCTCGAATGACCACTTATTAAGGTCATCAAAAAACAAGCCACCGACACCACGAGTTTCATTTCGATGCTTTAAATAGAAGTATTCATCACACCATTTTTTATATTCGGGATAAACCTCTTCGCCAAAGGGCTGACAAATATCTTTAGCCGTTTGATGCCAATATACAACATCTTCTTTAAAAGGATAAAAGGGAGTGAGATCGAAACCACCACCAAACCACCATACGGGTGCTTCACCTTCTTTCTCAGCAATAAAAAAACGAACATTGGCATGAGAAGTTGGAACAAAAGGGTTTTTAGGGTGAATAACTAAAGATACGCCGCAAGCTTGCCATTTTCGGCCAGCCAATTCAGGTCGATGTGCTGTTGCTGATGGTGGTAATTTATCACCTGACACCACAGAAAAGTTTACACCACCTTGTTCAATCACAGAGCCACTGGTTAATACTCGTGTCCTACCACCACCACCTTCCGCACGTTGCCAATTATCTTCAATAAATTTACCACTACCATCAGCAACCTCTAACGCTGAGCATATTTGGTCTTGTAATGATTTCAGAAACTTAATAACAACGTTTATATCTATAGTGCTCATGAGCGAATAATATCTCCAGATAATGCATCAATAATGGTGGATGGCTGTTCAAAGCCTAAAGTCTTACCTTTAATAATAAAATCAATTTTTTCAGCTAATGTACTTGGTATATTTTGCCAGATTTTTGCGGGGGCTTGACCACTTAAATTAGCACTAGTGGAAACAATAGGCTTGTTGGTGGCTTTACAGAGTGCAACCACATCAGGTTGGCTAGTAATACGTACAGCGATAGTATCAAAACAGCCTGTAAGTAACGCTGAAGTATTAACATTTTTAGCAACTAATTGCGTGATGCCATCAGGCCATCGAGATAACACAGCAAAGCGCTTATCTTGTGGGATTTTACTATCGTCTATATAAGGAAGTAGTTGTGAATAATTACCGGCTAGCAGTATTAAGCCTTTATCGACTGATCGAGCCTTAATAGACAATAGCCTTTCAATTGCCTGATCATTGTCGGGATCACAACCTAAGCCAAATACGGCCTCAGTTGGATAGGCCAAAATACCGCCCTGTTGATAAGTTTCTAATGCTGTCGTCATTGAATTTTATTACAGTTTATAAATAAAAATTATTTACCTGTGATTATACGTTTTTTTTATTGTTACTGTATTTTAATTTAAGCATCCACAAAAAATTTCTAAGCTTGTTTCTCTGAACAAAAAAAACTACAGTGTTACAAAAATGCAACATTTTTACTACGTATATAATAAGGAAATTAATATAATGCAAGTAATCTACAATTTAGCAGTTACATTCTTTTTACTATTGTCTGCTTTTAACGCTCAATCTGAAAACTGGGATTCTTTGTATGATCATGCTCAATATCAAAATGCTAAAATATCTCCCGATGGAAAATATATTGCGACAGCTGTAAATCATGAAAACAATACAGTTTTACTCTTTTTTAAACGCGAAGACTTAGCAATGGTAGGAAGTGCTAAACTTGCCGGAAATTATGAAGTAGGAAATTACCACTGGGTCAACAGTGAGCGCGTAGTGATTGATATGGTAAAGCGTGTACCGTGGCATGAACAACCGCAATTTTATGGTGAACTATTTGCAGTAAACTATGATGGATCTAGAGCTAAACTTATATATGGTTACAAAGCAGGTAACCTACAACGTCCTACTAGATTAAAGCGTAAGAAAAGTATATCTGGTTGGGCAAGCATTATCGATATCTTACCAGAAGACGATAGACATATTCTAATAAAATCAACACCGATGAGTGCTACAGGGGAAAGGCTATCTTCAGTGTTCATGCTTAATGTATACACCGGCATAATCAACAAGGAACTAGGCAAAGCACCTATTCCTTTTAGCCATTTTTTAACAGATACTAAAGGAGAGGTTAAAGCTGTTGTTGGCACAGATAGTAAGGATAAAAAACAATTATATTTAAAAAAAAATGGCCAATGGGAAAAAGTTCCTGATGGTACAGTTAGTAATTCAGTTTCTTTGATTTCAATTAGCTCGTCAGGAAAGTACCTTTACACTCGTGATAATCACAACCAGGATCTTTTTGGTATATTTAAATTAAATATGGAAAACTTTTCATATGAAAACATATATACCGATAAAAATGTCGATGTAACTGACGTAAAACTTACGGCTGATGGAAGATCATTATATGCCATTAGAATTGATGACGGCTACCCAGCATATTTGCTCCTCAATAAAGAAATTGAAGAAGCATTAGTATTTAAAAGCTTATTGCAATCATTCCCATATAACTCGATTAATATAACCAGTAAAAGCGAGGATGGTAAGCTATATATTATAATGGTTACCTCAGATATTGATCCTGGTAGTTTATATTTGTACGATAAAGAAAAAAATAAGATTGAATTATTATTTAAATTTAAACCACAAATTAAAAATGATAGCTTAATACCTTCAGAGCCTATTCAAGTTACCGCGACTGATGGCAGTAAAATAAACGGGTATTTCACTCAAGCAAAAAATAAAAATAATGCTAAACTAGCTCCTGTTGTCGTCGTCGTGCATGGTGGGCCACATGGCGTAAGAGATTATTGGCGTTATTCAAATAATGTTCAGTACTTAGCACTACATGGGTATTCCGTCTTACAAGTTAATTACCGTGGTTCCGGCGGATATGGTGAAAAGTATGAAATAGATGGCCATAGAGTATGGGGGTCGAAAATACAACAAGACATTTATGAAAGCTATCAATGGCTTGTTGATAGAAAAAAAGCTGAAATGAATAATGTTTGTATTATGGGTGGGAGCTTTGGAGCATATTCCGCAGTACAAAGTACAACCTTATATCCAGATACATATAAATGTGCGATCGCTAACGCTGGTATTTATGATTTAGAGCTTATGTTTGAAGAAGGGGATATTCGCACTAGAAGCTCAGGACTGAGCTACTTAAATAATGTACTAGGAAATGATAGTGAACAATTGAAAGCGATGTCTCCTGTAAATTATGCTTCAAAAATTAAAGTGCCACTTTTATTAGCGCATGGTAAAGATGATAATCGCGCCCCTTTCGAGCATGCAAAGCGTTTAAGAGATGCGCTAGATGAAGCTGGTACTTCTTATGAATGGCTTGCTATTGAGAAAGAAGGTCATGGGTTTTATAATCCAGAAAATCAAAAAGCATACATGAGAAAGGTTGTTGATTTTTTAAGTAAACATTTAAAATAGCTCCTCATAAATGCTTAGGAATAAAAAAGCCTGAATTAATTCAGGCTTTTTAATGGTTAGTTTTTATGCTGACTCAAATAAGGTTTTAATCTTTTGTCTTAAGACAAACTTTTGCACTTTACCGGTCGATGTTTTAGGTAGCTCACTAAAAACAATAGTTTTAGGGACTTTAAAGCCCGCCATATGATCTCGACAATGCTGAATAACATCTTGCTCTGTAATGCTTTGGCCTCGCTTCAAGCAAATGAATGCACAAGGCGTTTCTCCCCACTTTTCATCTTTCTTCGCTACAACAGCAGCTTCTAGAATGGCTGGGTGCATATATAGCACGCCTTCTATTTCAACAGAGGAAATATTTTCCCCGCCAGAAATAATAATATCTTTTGAACGATCACGAATTTCAATATAACCATCCGGATGCTTGACCGCTAAATCACCGGAATGAAACCAACCATGTGCAAAAGCTTCTTCTGTGGCTTTTTCATTTTTTAAATAGCCTTTCATCGTGGTATTGCCGCGAAACATTATTTCACCAATGGTTTCACCATCAGAACGAACAGGCGCCATGGTATCAGGATTAAGAACATCAACTTCCTCCTGAGTCGGATATCGTACGCCTTGGCGTGCTTTTAACGCCGCACGTTCATCAGCACTTAACTCATTCCATTCTTTTTTCCACTCACTAACTACACAAGGTCCGTACACCTCAGTTAAACCATAACTTTGTGTAATTTCAATACCTAAACGTTCAATGCCTTTAATCACGGCCGCCGGCGGTGGAGCGCCAGCGGTCATGGCTTTAATATTTTTAGGCAATTGTGTCAGTAAGCTTTGCTCAGCATTTAAAATCATATTAAGTACAATCGGGGCACCACAGAAATGACTAACTTTGTGTTCGATCATAGCATTAACAATAGCACCAACTTCAACTTGCCTTAAGCAGACTTGTGTCCCCCCAACCGCAACGATGGTCCAAGGAAAACACCAACCATTGCAATGAAATAAAGGTAAAGTCCACAGGTAAACCGTATTGCTGTCTGTCGGCCAAATAAAGTTATGGCCAATAGCATTAAGATAAGCACCACGGTGAGAATAAACCACACCTTTGGGGTTGCCAGTTGTACCCGAAGTATAATTTAACGCTAATGCTTGCCATTCATCAGCAACGAGAGAGCCAACAAAATTTTCATCCCCTTGCGCTAATAATTCTTGATATTCCATTGTGCCGATACATTCACCGCCAGGGCCTTCAATATCATCAATATCGATTACTAAGGGCTTTCGCTTGGAAAGTGCTAATGCTTGCTTAATCACACCAGAAAATGCAGTGTCGGTAAGCAAGACATCACATTCCCCATGATCCATAATAAAAGCAATATTTTCGGCATCAAGACGAATGTTGATCGCATTAAGTACCGCTCCTGTTAAAGGCACACCATAGTGGGCATCAAGAAAAGCAGGAATATTTGCCGCCATTATACTAACGGTTTGCCCAGGTTTTACCCCATGTTTAATCAGGCCTGACGCTAAACGACGAACATTTTTGCGATATTCATCATAAGTAATTCTTTGCTTACCATGAATAATCGCTATTTTTTCAGGGTAAACATCCGCAGTACGATTTAAAAAATTAATTGGTGTTAATGGTTGGCTATTAGCAACAACCTTATCTAGACCTTGGTTATAAATATTATTCATACTCTTCCTCGCTTACTTTTTGAAGTAACCCTTAGTAGTAATTTAAACAACACGCAATTAAGTTATCGATTGTTTAAACCAATAGAATACGGTCACCTTAATTATATTTAACCTTTTATATAAAAATAATCATACGCGGATAATAAAATTAAAAAATAATCCTTTGGTCTACATCAGCTAAAATTAATAGTTATTTATCGCTACCGTGAAATATTTGTCATTTCAGAATATTTTTAAACACGTTATAATCTTGAGCTAAATTTCGCCTGATCGTTAAATAATACCACATGATGTCATGCACTCAGTTGGTATAAGATTAGGTTTAAAATCACATCATAAAAAGGCACTAAGTATATGAAAGTTGGAATTATCATGGGGTCAAAGTCGGACTGGCCGACAATGCAGCACGCTGCTGATATGTTAGATTTATTTAACGTTCCTTATGAAACAAAAGTAGTTTCAGCACATAGAACACCCCATTTACTTGCTGAATATGCAGAGAGCGCCAAAGCACGTGGTATTCAAGTGATTATTGGTGGTGCTGGTGGTGCTGCGCACTTACCTGGCATGACCGCTGCTTATACCAGCCTGCCTGTTTTAGGTGTACCAGTGCAATCAAAAGCCTTAAGTGGTCAAGACTCATTACTCTCTATTGTCCAAATGCCAAAAGGTATTGCCGTTGGCACATTGGCGATTGGCACAGCAGGCGCAGCAAATGCAGGTCTATTGGCTGCACAAATCATCGGCTTAGCTGATCCAACAGTACAAGCTGCTGTTGAAAAATTTAGAGCAGAACAAACACAAACCATTCTTGATAACCCAAACCCTGCACAATAAGGCTAGCTACATGAATGTTTTAGTATTAGGTGCAGGTCAATTAGCTCGAATGATGGCACTCGCTGTTAAGCCCTTAAATATCGATATTAGGGCTTTTGATGTTGGCTCAGGTAATGTCGTTGATCCGCTGGCAACTAACATTGTTTTTGGTAACTTAACACAGGGCATCGAATTTGCAGACTTTATCACGGCAGAATTTGAACATATCGACCACCAAACACTCGCAACGTGTCAGGCTTCAGGTAAGTTACGTCCCGCAAGCCAAGCGATTAAAGTTGGCGGCGATAGAAGATTAGAAAAAAGTTTGCTAATAAAATCTGCGGTTGCAAATGCTCAACACCAAATTATCGAAACTAAAGCAGACTTTGATCAAGCTTTAAATCAACTGTCTTTTCCTTTAATTTTGAAAAGCGCCCTCGCTGGCTACGATGGTAAAGGTCAATGGCGATTGCAAGATAAAGCAAAAGCAGAAGAAGTCTGGCTTGATATTAAAGCTTTTTTCGATGGTGGAGAACAAGGTGTAAAGCATGCGGTTATAGCAGAACAAATGGTGCCATTTGATCGTGAAGTTTCTTTAGTTGGTGTTCGAGATAGCCAAGGTAACACACTCGTTTATCCACTGACTCAAAATCATCACAGTAAAGGGGTACTCAGTGTTTCTATTGCTACTCACGTGGATGAAGTGTTGCAAACACAAGCGCAACAAGTTTTTAATAGTATTGCTAAAGAATTAGATTACGTGGGCGTTTTAGCAATTGAATTCTTCCAAGTTGGCGAACAATTATTAGTTAATGAAATTGCTCCTCGTGTGCATAACTCAGGTCATTGGACACAACAAGGTGCAGATACTTGCCAATTCGAAAATCATTTACGAGCGGTCTGTGATTTGCCATTAGGGAGCACGGATTTAATTCGTCCGACCGCCATGATTAATATCTTAGGTGAAGATAACGTACCTAACGAGATATTAAATGTCGCAAGCACAAAATTACATTGGTATGGGAAAAGTAAACGCGCTGGTCGTAAAATGGGCCATATTAATGTCTCAGGAAAATCTGAAGCGCAATTAGCCACACGATTAATGTTATTAGCTAATTTATTGCCAGAAGCAGCGTTTGATGAACTTAAGCCTTATATCGCCGCCTACCAAAACAGTTTAAGTAGCTAAAAATAATGTAAATATCACTCATTAATGGCTCAACGATTTAAGTTTATTATTAGTGATTAAAAAAGCCAGTGATATCATAGCGATATAACACTGGCTTTGTTATTTTAATTATACCAAAAACTAATTTTTTTGAAAGTGTTATACCAAAAACTAATTTTTTTGAAAGTGACCGCAAGGTTTAGCTGCGCATTGTAACTTCTCTCCCGCCGCCATTTGCCTTTTTAGCAACAAGCCAAAGCCACATTGCTCGCATTTGCCTGCAACAGGTTGGTGATTGACAACAAATTTACATTTCGGATAGCTATCACAAGCATAAAATGTTTTGCCAAATCTGCTAGTCTTTGATTGTAAGTAACCTTTTTTACATTGTGGGCAAGTAATGTCTTGTTCTGCTATATCATTATCATCTTGATGCACGATATGGTGGCAATCAGGATAGTTTGTACATCCAATAAACATACCATAACGGCCTTGTTTTACCGCAAGTTCATTGCCACATTCAGGACACTCACTACCAACAAGCACTTTATCATCAACTCGTTCGTGCTCAACAACAGGTCGTGTATATTGACAGTTAGGGTAACTAACACAGCCAAAAAACGAGCCGGATTTACTATGCTTAATGGCTAACTTTGAGCCACATTCTGGGCAAATTTCAGTGGTATTTTCTAAGGCATGTTCATGACGTGAAAATAGTGGTTTTTCGGGGTTTGACATAGTAAATGCACCTACAAAATTAGGTGCATATTATGCCATATTTTAATCAAGAAGCTGTAGTGTAATTTTCCTACAATTAAATTCCAGCGCAGCCGCTAATGCAATGGCCCTTCTTGCTCATCAAAAATTAAGTCTTCCATTTGGGAGTAGGCATTCTCTTTGCCTGGTACATTAAACAGCACCATTAGCACCACCCACTTTAAATCATCGATGGAGAAAAATTTAGTATCCAGCTCCATTACTCGGTCAATGACCATTTCACGGGTAGTAAAGTCTAATAGATTCACTTGTTCTAAAAACATGAGAAAACCTCGGCATTCTACGTCTAGAATCTGACTTTCTTCACTGGTATAAATTCGAACCGATTGATTACCCACACGAGTTAAATAAGGATAAGTTTCAGTATCTTGCAAGGCAGCAAGCTTTTCTAACCACGCAAGTGCTTTATATATTTCATCTTGGTGAAAACCGGCACGGGTTAATTCATCCGTCAGTAAGTCATGATCTACCATTACTTCGGCTTCACTATGAATATAATTTTCAAAAAGGTACATCAAAATATCAAACATAACTAGCCCCTATTTAATTTAAGGTAGCCCCCTGGCACCGCAGACACAAGACCTTTAAGCTCAAGTACTGTTAATCGAGTTAGCACTACGTCTATGGGTAGTTTACTCCGAGAAACCACCATATCTACAGGGGTGACTTCATATCCCACACTAGCTAACATTGGATCGTTAAACAAGTCCTGTTGTACACTTTTTTCTCTTGAATTAGCTTTCTCTTTGTTTCTACTTAAGTTTAGACTATCTGTGACAATATCTTCAAACTCTTCCTCTATATCGGCTATATCCTCAACAAGTTTAGCGCCTTGTTTAATTAGCCAATGACAACCTTTTGCTTGCAGATTATAAATTGAACTTGGTACAGCAAACACTTCTCTTGATTGCTCTAGTGCACAACGAGCCGTGATCAAAGAACCGCTTTTCAATGATGCTTCAACCACTAAAACCCCCAAACTTAAGCCGCTGATCAAACGATTTCGTTTCGGAAAATGCCCTGCTTTAGGTGCAATACCGGGTGCAAACTCACTAATGAGTAAGCCCTTATTTTCAATAATATCTTTCTGTAATTTTTTATGTCGAGCGGGATAAGTCATATCTAAGCCAGTAGCAACAACGGCAATGGTATAGCCTCCATGGTGCAAGGCCCCTAGATGTGCCTGAGCATCAATACCTAATGCCAAACCACTGGTTACCACAAACTGCGCCGTTAGCTGCCCGGCAAGTTTATGAGCTATTTCTCGACCTGCTACACTAGCATTACGACTGCCAACAATAGCTATTTTAGCAAGTGATAATAATTCGATATTGCCACGGGCAAATATCACTATGGGTGGATCATAGATTTCTTTTAATAATACAGGGTACGCAGGATCGTCATAAACAATAATTTTACTTTGACAAAGCTGTGAATCAAAAATTACTTTAGTTAAACCATGCCAGTCAGGTGAACTAATCGCAGAGCGTTGAGCTCCAGTAAGGCCCGTTTGATTTAAATCGACTTGTTGAGTAAATAATGTTTTTAAACCAAACTTTTTTACTAAGGCAATTTTTTTATAGCTCGCTAGTCGTGGAATAGCTTTTAGCGCTAGCCAATAATGCACAGAAGTTAACTCAGTTACGGCTTTATTATTACGAGTATCTGCCACCGTATTCTCCTTAAGAGTGACTAGCACTATATGTTATGGTGCAATAACCCCATCAAGCACACGTAATGCTTTGTCCGAATGAAGAATTAACGCCATACTCACTTTATCGTAAACTTTAAAAACCATGACTTGGCCAATACTTTCAGTAGGCATATCATAGTCAGAGTGGTTATCACTGCCCATGCGATTCCAACGCGAGGTATTATGCGTGTATTCGGGACCATTATCAGTATCGATTACCGCAGGGCTTTTTCGGCTAACGGTTAACACATCACCAGCTTGTAAAGCTTGCTTTGCTCCCTGATTAATCATCACGACATCAAACTTAGCAAACTCACGCAGTTCTGTGACCGAGTTAATAATAAGACCTTTAGTATTTTTAGCACCGGCTCGCATAGTAAACACTGCGGGATACTGCTGCTCATCATTTACCGGTACCACAAAAGCACCAGAATGAATTTCACGTTTTACGCCACTAATATAAAGAGTACCCGGTTGCTTTTTGCTGATGTTGCCACGTTGTAGTGCCTTACCGGTACCAACAAGTATAATGTTATAGCCCAAATTTTCTGCTGTTGCTGGGTCAATAATAACAGTACCTTTATGATAGATAGCATAACTTTGGCCAACAACAAGGTCGCTATTTACATAAGCTTTAAAGCCATCTAGGCTAGATTTATAACCTTTTTCACTACCAATAATATAAGAAAATCGCTCCAGCTCTGCTAAAGTTTTAACGCTATCATAACGAATATAAGGTGCAATAGCCTGCAAAGGTAATGTGCTCACTGGAGTTTGATTTTTTGATTGCTTACGAACTTTAGGTGACCATTTTAATTTAGGTTTACCTTTAACTAACATGGGCTGTCCTTGTGCATCAAAGACTAAACGCAGTTCATCACCAGGATAAATTAAATGAGGATTGTTAATTTCAGGATTAAGACGCCATAATTTCGGCCACAACCAAGCTTGATTAAGAAAAACACCTGAGATATCCCATAAGGTATCGCCCTTCTTAACAATATAAGACTTTGGAGCATCAGGCTTTAATGTTAACTCATCAGCCAGTAAAGACAGCGACATGAAAATGCCAAGTATTAGCGAGAAAATTTTTATTAGCATGTTAATCTGCCTATTATTATAGGTTTTATCCTAAACCACTATGATTAATTTCAATTAATGGCTAAAATTGAAACATAACACTCTATGCGATATTTCGCGAATTCTTTTGAAAATTTATGGCTATTTTACCTGTATTACGATTTCCTGATGAGAGATTAAGAACGAAAGCACAACCCGTCACTGAAGTTAATGATGAAATTCGCACTATTATCAACAACATGTTTGAAACCATGTATGCTGAAAATGGTGTTGGCTTGGCAGCAACGCAAGTTGATATTCATCAACAAATTGTCGTTATTGATGTCTCAGAAAATAAAGAAAACCCTTATGTCTTGATTAATCCTGAAATCACTCGTAAAAGTGATGAAACTCTGATTAATGAAGAAGGCTGCCTATCTGTACCTGGCTGCTATGCGAAAGTCGATCGTAGTGTCGATGTTACCGTTACCGCCCTTGATGAAAATGGCAAAAAATTCACTTTAGATGGTGAAGAGCTATTAGCTATTTGTATTCAACATGAACTTGATCACCTTAATGGTATCTTGTTTGTTGATTATTTATCGCCACTTAAACGCCAGCGTATTAAAAAGAAATTAGAAAAAGAAGCGCGTTTAGATAGTGCGAACGCATAAAACTACTGTATTTTATATAACTAACTTGTACTCAGGAAACGCCCTTGTCCAACGCTGTAACTAAACCATTAAATATCATTTTTGCTGGCACACCCGACTTTGCTGCTCAACATTTAGCAGCACTACTGCAATCAGAACATAATGTTCTTGCGGTATATTGTCCGCCTGATAAACCCGCGGGTCGAGGTAAAAAGCTAACAGCCTGTGCAACAAAGCTATTAGCTTTAGAGCATGATATTCCTGTTGAACAACCTGAAAACTTTAAAGCGCAAACAACACAAGCTGTACTAGCAAGTTATCAAGCGGATGTTATGGTGGTGGTTGCTTATGGTTTACTACTACCAACAGTAATTTTAGAAACGCCAAGATTAGGTTGTATTAATGTTCACGGTTCTATTTTACCTAAATGGCGCGGAGCTGCACCCATTCAGCGCTCTTTAGAAGCAGGTGATGCACAAACGGGCGTAACCATAATGCAAATGGATAAAGGCTTAGATACCGGCGATATGATATTAACCGCAATTTGTGATATCACACAGGAAGATACCAGCGCGAGTTTATATGAAAAATTAGCTAAGCTTGGACCGATCGCACTTTTAGAGACCCTAACCTTGATGGCCAATGGTGATTACACGCGCCAGCCACAAGATAATAATCTCGCATCACATGCAGCTAAACTTGATAAAGCCGACGCTGAATTAAATTGGCAATCACCGGCTAAGGTACTTGCTCGTAAAGTAAGAGCTTATATCCCTTGGCCAGTGACACAGTTTACCTTTAACGACAGCAGTAAACTGCATCGCATACGTGTTTGGCAAGCCAGTGCTCTTAACCTCAAACATAAACACACTGTTGGTAATATTATCAGCGCTGACAAACAAGGGATTATTGTGGCAACATCCGAAGGTGCTCTACGTTTAGAAGTCATTCAACTACCAGGAAAGAAAGCCATGGCGGTTGCCGATCTATTAAATGGTAAAGCAGATTGGTTTGCTCCAGGCGAAGCAATAAATGGTTTTGAAACAACACAAGGGCAACAGTAATTATGGCTGCAAATCTAAGAGCATTAGCTGCCCGATGTACTTTTGCCGTGGTAGATAAAGGCCGCAGTTTAGCCGATGAATTACCCTTGCAATTAGCTAAAATAGACGGTAAAGATAAAGGCTTACTGCAAGAGCTTTGCTATGGTGTATTAAGGCACTTACCTGAGTTAGAACACGATGTTCGTGAATTCATCAAAAAACCACTAACCGGTAAGCAACGTGTTGGCCATTTCTTAATGTTAGTGGGCATATATCAAATAAAATATACTCGCATTCCTGATCATGCTGCGTTCAATGAAACAGTTTCAGCCTGTAAGCCGTTAAAGTGTGATCATTTAAAAGGGGTTATTAACGGTGTATTAAGAAACTTTCAACGGCAGCAAGTAGCTAAAGATAACCAAGAGTGTACAAACAAATTGCCCGATGCTGTTGCTTTTAATCACCCTTCTTGGTTTATTAAAAAGCTACAAGGTGCCTACCCTGAAATTTGGCAAGATATTCTTAATGCTAATATGCAGCGCCCGCCAATGTGGTTGCGAGTTAATCAGCTTCATCATAGTGTCGATGATTATTTAGCCCTACTAGCGATTGAGAACATTGAGCATTTACTGGTTGATAAAAAGTCTGGTGCTATACGGCTAACTGAAGCTGTTGATGTCAATAAATTACCCGGTTTTCAACTCGGTTGGGTATCTATTCAAGACGGCGCAGCCCAACAAGCTGCGCTTTTGCTTGCTTGCCAACCAGACGATAATGTCCTTGATTGTTGCGCCGCTCCTGGCGGTAAAACCTGTCATATTCTTGAGTACAGCCCGAAAATAAAATCGATGACAGCCATTGATATCGAAGCCTCTAGATTAGAGCGCGTAGAAGAAAATTTACAACGGCTAAATTTACAAGCCCACGTTATTGCTGCTGATGCGGCCACACCTGGAAAATGGTGGAATGGTGAGTTATTCGATCGCATATTGCTTGATGCTCCATGCTCTGGTACTGGTGTAATTCGGCGTCACCCTGATATAAAATGGTTGCGCAAAAGCCAAGACATAGCAGTATTAACCGAGCTACAGCAAGATATTCTTAAAAATATATGGTCTTTATTGAAGCCCGGTGGTACTTTGCTATATGCAACATGCAGCATTTTACCTGAAGAAAATAGTGAACAAGTGCTGCGCTTTGTTAAGGAAAATTCTGATGCTGAACATATAGCTATAACCGATCAAGTTAATGATATTGGCTGGCAAATTCTGCCCAATAACAATTCAATGGATGGTTTTTATTACGCTAAGTTAATTAAAAAACCGCTATAAAAACAACAAAAAGCAATCTTAAATGAAAATAATAATTATTGGTGCTGGGCAAGTTGGTGGAACATTAGCTGAAAACCTTGTAGGAGAGCAAAACGATATAACCCTGATTGATACCAACAGTGAAACTCTGCGTGAATTGCAAGACAGAATGGATTTACGCGTTGTTACTGGTCACGGCTCTCATCCTGACGTACTTAAACAAGCTGGCGCTGAAGATGCTGAGCTAATCGTTGCGGTAACGAATGATGATGCGACAAACATGATCGCTTGCCAAATTTGCTATTCTTTATTTAATACCGCCAATAAAATTGCCCGCATTCGCTCAAGTAAAATACTAAAATATCAAAAAGAGCTTTTCCAAAATAAGAACATCCCCGTTGACCATGTCATTGCACCAGAACAACTAGTCACCCGTGATATTGCCCGACTCATAGATTACCCTGGAGCACTACAAGTATTAGAGTTTGCCCAAGGTAAAGTCAGCTTAGTTGCCGTAAAAGCCTATTATGGTGGACTATTGGTTGGTCATGCCCTGTCAACACTACGTGAACATATTCCTAATATAGATACCCGTGTTGCAGCGATTTATCGTAACGGTAAGCCCATTAGACCACTAGGGACTACGGTTATTGAAGCCGACGATGAAGTGTTCTTTATAGCCGCGAGTATTCATATTCGAGCGGTAATGAATGAATTACAAAAATTAGAAGCACCTTATAAAAAAATCATGATCGCCGGCGGAGGTAATATTGGTGCGGGTTTAGCTCGGCTGTTAGAAAAAAATCACCAAGTTAAATTAATAGAACACTCAGCTAAACGTGCTGCCTATTTAGCTTCTGAGTTAAGTGACACTTTGGTTTTTGCTGGTGACTCTTCTGATCAAGAGCTTCTGATGGAAGAGCATATTGACCAATTTGATGTTTTTATTGCGGTCACTAATGATGACGAAGCAAATATTATGTCATCGTTACTCGCCAAACGTTTAGGTGTGCGCAAAGCCATGGTATTAATCCAGCGCAGTGCCTACATTGATTTAGTTCATGGTAGTAATATAGATATTGCTGTTTCACCGCAGCATGCAACTATTTCAGCGCTATTAACTCACGTACGTCGAGGTAATATCGATAATGTTTACAGTTTGCGTGGTGGTGCAGCAGAAGCGATAGAGATTGTCGCTAAAGGTGATGAAAAATCCTCTAAAGTTGTTGGTAAAACTATCCAGCAAATTAAATTACCGCCCGGTACAACTATAGGCGCTATTGTCCGTGACGAAGAAGTGCTAATCGCCCATTCACATACTAAGATTGAAGCAGAAGATCATGTGGTGCTGTTTTTAGTCAGTAAACGTTATATCAGCGATGTTGAAGCCTTGTTCCAATTAGATGCTATAACATTTTTCTAAGCATTCAAGCTTAATAGCTACTGTAAGAATAATATTAGGTTCGCCAAAATGCTGGTGTGAATAATACCAGCAAGGTAAAAATCTCTAAACGTCCAAATAACATAGCAACAACTAATACCCACTTACTAAAATCATTTATATCAGCAAAGTTTGCCGCGACTTGTCCTAAACCTGGGCCTAAGTTATTTAAACAGGCAGCCACCGCGGTAAATGCAGCAATATCGTCCATACCTGCGGCTAATAGCAATAGCATACAAATAACAAAGACAGCGGCATAGGCAGAAAAGAAGCCCCAGATAGCTTCGACAACTCTATTGGGTAAGGCTTTTTTACCTAATTTAATCGTAAATACCGCTTTGGGATGCACCAATTTATTCAGCTCTCGAACACCTTGAAGGTAAAGAAGTAGAACACGAATAACTTTCATGCCACCACCAGCACTGCCCGCACAACCACCAATAAAACTTGAAAATATTAATAATATAGGTAACAGCGTTGGCCAATTAGAAAAAGCGGCTTCATTGGCAGATGCTGCCGAAAACCCTGCCGTAGTGCCAATAGATACCGCATGAAAAAGTGCTTGTTCAAAATTTTCAAAGCCCGATTGATAAACATTAAAACTCATCAAGACGACAAAACAAATCAGCGTTAAGACTAACTGAATACTTAAAAAAGCTTTTAATTCTGAATCATAAAAGTAACTGCGTAATGAACGACTGTTAACTACGGCAAAATGTAAGGCAAAGTTCACCCCAGCAACCAGTAAGAAGAAGACACAAATAAAATTAATCAATGGGCTGTCAAAGTAGCCCATACTCAAATCATGGGTTGAAAAGCCACCAATCGCAATAGTAGAAAAAGAATGGCAAATAGCATCAAAAAGGTTCATTCCGGCAGCCCAATAACTCAAGGCACAAGCAACAGTTAACGTTACATAAATCATCCACAAATGCTTGGCAGTATCGGCAATACGAGGGGTCATTTTTGAATCTTTTACTGGACCCGGCATTTCCGCCCGATATAATTGCATACCACCAATACCGAGCATAGGTAAGATGGCCACAGCGAGGACAATAATACCCATACCTCCTAACCATTGTAATTGCTGTCGATACCACAGCACAGCATGCGGCAAACCATCAATTTTAGTTAATATCGTTGCCCCTGTGGTAGTAAGGCCAGAAAACGATTCAAAGAAAGCATCAGCAACGGAGAGATTGGGTTCATCTAATAATAATAATGGTACTGCAGAAAAGCTTGCCAAAACAGTCCAAAATAACACCACTATTAAAAAACCTTCTCGTGCCCTTAAATCACTTTTTTCAGCGCGATAAGGATACCAAGACAGTAACCCTGCGATCAGGCAAAAAACAAAAGACATTAAAAAAGAAACACCGCCACCATCACGGTAAACGAGTGAAACAAAAGCTGGCGGTAACATAGTCACACTCAATAAAGCGACTAGTAAACCTAATATTCGGATGATATTTTTAAATTGCACGGTAGTTTATTATTGCTTTTTAGTTATCGGTTGTAGTGTTAACTGCCCAGCAGACATTGTTTGCAACTGCAGTTGGAAAAACTCAAGTTTTTCATCTGGTAATGCGAGCGTAAGGACAATATTTTCATTGTAGTCTTGTCGAATGATCTCGCCACCAAACTGTCCAATATAGTACAAAACATCGTTTACTTGGCTATATTGACACGCTAGTGTTTTGCGTACCATAGGAATTTTCAGTTTTGTCGGTAAAACCGCTAATGCTTGTTTAACACTACCGCCGTATGCACGCTGTAATCCACCAGGACCAAGTTTAGTACCACCGAAATATCGTACAACAACTGCGCAAAGCTCACCTATTTGACTACCTATTAACATACTCAGCATAGGTTTACCGGCGGTACCTGATGGTTCACCATCATCAGAAAAACCATACAACTGACTATTTTCAGGCCGACCAGCAATAAAGGCGTAACAGTGATGATTAGCCTGTGGGTGCAGTGCTTGTAAACTTTTTATAAACGCCTTGGCATCAGCAGCACTAGTGCAAGGCTTAAGGTAGCAAATAAAGCGGCTGCGAGTGACAATTGTTTCATCAATAATCTCGTCAGCAGCTATCACATAAGGCGTGGACACGTATATATTCGCTTAATTTAATTCAAAATCTCGTGTCATATTTTCATTATGAGACTGGTGAACGATAATATTATCTTCGATTCTGATACCGCCAAATGGACGCATAGTATCAACTTCTTGCCAGTTAACCATTTTGCCATGCACTGATTGCTTTAAGTCAGCAAGCAGTGAATCAATGAAATATAATCCAGGTTCGATAGTGAAAACTTGATTGCTTTCAATGATACGTGATGTCCGTAAAAAAGCGTGTTGCTCAGGAGTATTAACATGAGTACCACGTTCGTCAGCCATAAAGCCACCAACATCATGGACTTGTAAACCTAAATGATGCCCTAAACCATGCGGAAAGAAAGTTGAAATAATGCCACTATCTACTGCAGTATCAACATCAACATTAATAAAATTAAACTCTTTTAGTACCTTACCTATCTCGCGATATGATGCAATGTGCAGATCAACGTAACTAAGCCCTGGCTTTAAACCATCAACCGCATTTAGCATTAAGCTGTCCATGCGAGCGATTAACTCTGCAAAACGATCGCGCTTAAAGGAATAAGTACGCGTGATATCTGAGGCATAACCATGAAAATTAGCACCCGCATCTAATAAAAATGACCGGTGTGCTTGTGGCACCTCGCGATCTAACGCGGTGTAATGTAATATCGACGTGTTTTCATTCAAGGCGACAATATTGCCATAAGGTGTTTCACTTTCAACATGCTGTGTCGCTTTAAGGTAAGCATGTTGAATATCATATTCTGAGGCGCCATCAAAAAAGGCCGCCTTTGCTGCTTTATGGCCCTTAACCGCAATGGCATTAGAACGGCGCATGCATTCTTGCTCATATGATGTTTTATAAGCACGATGGAAGTGTAAATAGTTGATCAATGGCTCAGGATTGATATGCTCAAAGCCTAAGGCTTTTGCGACTTCGATATGAGCACCGATATAAGCAAAGGCCTTTTTATCGTAAGGCAATAACTTATCAACCTCACTTGCCTTAGAGAGAATTTTAATATCGAAAAAATCACTCCAGTAGCTACCGGCTAATTCAATAACTTTATGCCAAAAATCAACTGGTTGGTAATAAATAAGTGTTGGCTTATCGCGGCCATTTACTAATAACCAACAATTAGGAATATCAACTAAAGGTAACCATGCTTTAAAGTGTGGATTAACACGAAATGGGTAGCTATTATCGTCTAAAAAAGCCTTGATCTCTTGACCAGAATGAATGACTAAGCCTTGAAGATTTTCTCTTGTTAATACAGCTTTGGTTCTTTTTTGTAATTCAGCAACATGAGCTGGATAGTGACTCGCTAGTGTATTCATCTGGTAACTCTCTAAATTTCTTGTTGTTTTAATTATACCGCGTTTAGTGCGATATGATAATGCTTATACCTATGATACTTCAACATACTGTTTCAGAGCTATCATGGCTATATATGCGCTATTCATTTATATTCATCGCAATGATCTGATCAAATAACGAAACTGTTTGCCCTACTTTATGTTGATATATTTGTTGATACGCGAGAACACTTTTGACGTATTCTCGTGTTTCTTTAAACGGAATAGTCTCGATCCAAACATCTGCAGGTAGCGATTCAGCCCCCTTTAACCAAGTTTTTACTCGATAAGGACCGGCATTATAAGCTGCGGTAGCAAGCACAGGGTTACCATCATGACGATCCAATAAGTTTCGTAAATATTTAGTCCCTAGCTTGATATTATTTTTAGCATCGAGTAAATACCGATTAGACACTGTTTTACGTGCTAACTGCTTTGCCGTACCTGGCATTATTTGCATTAAGCCTTTAGCCCCTGCAGAGGAATTAGCATCTGACATGAACGAACTTTCTCGCCGAGCAATAGCAAACGCCCATGCTGAATTGATTTTTTCATTGCCAGCGTAATGTTTAATCTCATTTTCAAAGCCTAATGGAAAGCGTAAATTAACATCATCAAGATAGCCAACCTTAGCTAAGGTAAATATAGCTCTGTCATACCAATGCATCTCATTAGCAATTTTAGAAGCAACTAACTTGTCTCGCTTATTGAGTTTCGATAACCAATAGTTCCATTCTTGACGCGCATGATGAAATCGGCCAATAGCAAACAACTCAAAGGCTCTTTTCGCTTCAGGGCTTTTAATAATCAACGCTTTTTCATCAGCACTAACATCAAGCGGTATGTTCTGAAAGTTAGCTGGCTTATTTAAATAGCTGGCGGCTAAAAAACCATAATAATGCCGGCTTTGTGCCAGTTCACTTAATAGTTTATTGCCAGTTTCTAGCGCTCCGGTTGCCAATAAACTTCTACTATACCAATAACGCCACTTTAGGCTTTTTTGTGCTATTTCAGGTAATTTTAACAGCTTAGTTTTAATATTTTGCCAATTTTGATCTCGTAATGCGTCTGTTATATACCACTGTGTTAAATTACTATTAAAATCTTTATCATCAACTTGTGCTAACCACCCTGCCGCATCTAAATGATTTTTACTGGCCAATGCTAAAGCAAACTTCAAGGTGATTTGTTGTTGCTGTTGTTTTGTAAATGGTAATAGTGTCTTAGCTAAAGCATAACTATCAAGTGCTTGTTGAGGTGCACGCCATATCAAACGCTTTAAACCGTAAGCAACAATTTCAGCTTCTCTTGGAGTTTTGTTTTTAAATTTTGTTAAACGTTTAACGTAGGACGGATCACGACGTACTTTATGCCAAAGCTCAGCTAAATACTGCTCATTTTTTGGTAATAGCATGGTTAAATAAGGAATTAAAGTATGCTTACCACCATCTGCGGCTAACACGATACGTTGCCAGATAATATCATTGGTTCGATAACCCGCTTGTTGCCATTTTTTAAATAGCGGATCACAAACTTTAGGTTGAGACTTACCAACCAGCCACAGTGGTGTCACTTTTGGCAAGATACTTGAAGCTGCTACTCCCGATTTCAATTGAAATAAGTAATATTGACAGGTTAACTCAACGTTATTGGTTACTTTGTAAAAGCGTTGAAAAAGTACCGGTTTGTTACGTTTAGCTAAATAATTTAACCATTTTTTTCTTAATGGCCAATCCAGTGGTGTGCCTTCATACTTGTTTAAGTAGTCATTAATTTCTGACGCAGACGACAAGTTGATTTTTGTCATTAAACGCTTCTGATCCAAATAAGGCTGAAGTGGGTAGTAGTGCAGTTGGTTGTATAAATTTTGATAAGTTGCAGAGCCACTATTCCACACTTGCTTTTCGGCTTGCAAAAAGGTTTTCCTTTGCAAGTTTTCATCATTAGCAAAACTTGCTGTACTTGCCAATAGTGTACTTAATAAAATGCTTTTGAGAAATCGGAAACTACCTAACGGCATTGGATGGCCTTGGGAAAATAAGCGTAGCTCAATTATTCACTCCTAACGTAACAAAGCAAGTCTAATCACCATATTTATCCGCTTAATTTTAAATAGTAACGCTGAATCTCAACCATATTAGTTAAAATTATTTTTGAATTATTCATTATTACCAATAATATTATGGTTGCGTCATTGTAAATAGGCTTTAAACTTGGCGGCAGTATATATTGCTTAGCAAGGTTAGAAATGACAACCAAGACACTTCCAGACACTGACCATCAATTAGATGCAATAGGACTACGCTGTCCAGAGCCGGTGATGATGATACGACAAAAAATCCGTCAGATTGCCGCCGGTGAAACGCTATTAGTTAGCACTGATGACCCATCAACGACAAGAGATATCCCCAGTTTTTGTCGCTTTATGGAACATCAGCTTATTGCCCAACAAGCAACCAACAAACCTTTTCAATATGTTATTAAAAAAGGCATGGCTTAACCAAGCGTTAGTTAAGTATCATTAAAACTTTATAAACTTGGTATTACTGCTATTCCCCTAGCTTTCCCTCTAATAAAAAAGGAATGCCTAAGCCTTCCTTTTTGTCATGTTCATATAAGTTATTTTTTATAATAAAATGGCTAGCACCGTATTATTGCAACTGGTATTTATTGCAATAATGATATATCGGCAATAGCAAAGAAGCTATTACGAATTTCACTGAGCAAAGTTAAACGGTTAGTTTTAATGGCTTCATCGTCTGCCATCACCATAACATTATCGAAAAAGTTATCAATTGGTTGCTTTAATGTCGCTAATTCAGCAAGTGCATTTTGATAATCTTTATCTACCATTAATGGCGCTACTTTCACTTTTACTTTTGCAAAACTTTCAGCAAGCTCTTGTTCAGCAGCTTCAGATGCTAATTCTTGTTTAAATTCAGAATATAACTCACCTTTAAACTTCACTAGAATATTACCTACACGCTTGTTAGCTGCTGCTAACGTTGTTGATTCAGCTAACGTTTTAAAGTGAGTTACGGCGTGAATACGTTTGTCAAAATCTAAAGGTTTAGATGGCGCATTAGCTAAAACCGCTTGAATAACATCAATGGCAATTTTTTGATCTTGGTAGTACGCACGATAGCGACCTGAGATAAAATCTAAAACTTGTTTAGCCACATCGTCATTAGATAATTTATCTTGATATAACTCGACACTTTTCGCAATGAGTTCAGCAATATCAAGATTCAGTTGCTTTTCAATAATAATACGGATCAAGCCAATAGCCGCACGGCGAAGTGCAAACGGGTCTTTATCGCCTTTTGGTGGTTGGTTAATACCAAATATTCCCACTAAAGAATCAACTTTATCTGCGATAGCTACCGCACAACCAATAGTTTGCTCAGGTAATGCATCACCCGCATAACGTGGACGATATTGATCTTCTAACGCTTGCGCAACAGCCGCGGGTTCACCATCATGTTGAGCATAGTATTTACCCATGGTGCCTTGTACTTGTGGAAACTCAAGCACCATATCCGACATCAGATCAGTTTTACTTAACAAACCGGCACGGTAAGCCAGTGCTTTATCATCACCCGTTTTCTCAGCAACGAATTCACTTAAGCTGGCAATACGTTCTGATTTTGCTTTTACTGTTCCCAATTGTTTTTGGAATAAAACTGATTCTAAACTGACCAACCTAGACTCAAGTGTTTGTTTTTTATCTGTTTTAAAGAAAAATTCAGCATCAGCTAAACGTGGACGAATTACCTTCTCATTGCCCTTAATAACTTGGCTTGGGTCTTTACTAGCGATATTTGAAACAAAAATGAATTTATTCAATAACTTACCGTCAACACTGGTGACCGGAAAGTATTTTTGATGATCTTTCATTGAATATATTAATGGTTCTGCTGGCACATTAAGAAACTCCTCGTCAAAGCTCCCTACTAAGACAACAGGCCATTCTACCAATGAAGTCACTTCATCAAGTAACTCTTCATCAGGTAAGGCAATGCCGCCAATTTCTTCAGCTGCTAAATTAATTTGCTCTAGAATGGTTTTTTTACGTTCTTGATAATCAACCACAACATAGGCATCACGTAAGATTTTTTCGTAATTATCAGCATGATTAATAGTGACTAAGCCATCATGATGAAAACGATGTCCAGTAACAACATTATTGGAATTTACATTGAGTGTTTCACCAGCAATAATTTTTTCGCCGTAAAGCATAGTCAGTGTATGCACTGGGCGGATGAACTGCGTTCTGCCTGAACCCCAACGCATAGGTTTAGGCACTGGCAATTTAGCTACCGCCTGGTTAACCATATCAGGAATCAACAGCTCAATGTGCTTACCTTGCTCTACCGTTTTATGTAGCAGCCATTCACCTTTATCCGTAACCAAACGCTCAGCATCTGCGACGGTAATGCCATTTGAACGAGCCCAACCTTCTGCAGCTTTACTTGCATTACCTTCGGCGTCAAATGCTACATTAACAGCAGGCCCACGTTTCTCGATGGCTTTATCAGCTTGACTAGCAACCAAACCATCAACTTTAACTGCTAAACGTCTTGGTGTCGCATACCAATGGATATCAGCATAAGAAAGCTTAGCTGCGTCCAATTGGGCTTTAATTTGTTGATGAAAAGTCATTGCTAAAGTTTTTAACGATTTGGGTGGTAACTCTTCAGTACCCAATTCTATTAATAGTGTTTGAGTAGTCATTATGCTTGCCCCTCTGCTGAAGTGCCTTTGGCATCGTTATTCTTACAAAGAGGGAAACCAAGCTCTTCGCGTTTTGCATAATAAGCTTGTGCACATGCTTTAGATAACGTTCTGACACGTAAAATATAACGTTGACGTTCTGTCACTGAAATAGCGTGACGAGCATCGAGTAAGTTAAAAGCATGCGAGGCTTTCATAACCTGTTCATATGCAGGTAATGCTAAACCTGCTTCAATAAGCTTTTGACTAACCACTTCGCATTGGTCAAAAGTTTTGAAAAGATCGGCAACATCAGCATGTTCAAAGTTATAAGTTGATTGTTCGACTTCATTTTGGTGGAATACATCACCATAAAGTACTTTACCCATAGGGCCATCAGTCCAGACTAGATCATAGATACTATCGACGTTCTGAATATACATAGCTAAGCGTTCTAGACCGTATGTAATTTCACCAGTAACAGGTGCACACTCAATTCCACCGACTTGTTGAAAGTAAGTAAACTGGCTAACTTCCATACCGTTTAACCAGATTTCCCATCCAAGACCCCAGGCACCTAAAGTTGGTGATTCCCAGTTATCTTCTACAAAGCGAATATCATGTACTAGCGGGTCTATGCCCATCTCTTTTAGTGAGTCTAAATATAATTCTTGAATGTTATCCGGTGATGGCTTAAGCATTACTTGAAACTGATAGTAATGTTGTAGACGATTAGGATTTTCGCCGTAGCGGCCATCGGTAGGACGACGACATGGCTGAACATATGCACTACTCATTGGCTCTGGACCAATAGAGCGCAAAAATGTCATTGGATGGAATGTACCAGCCCCTACTTCTAAATCTAATGGCTGAACTATGACACAGCCTTGACGTGACCAATAATCTTGCAACTGCAATATTAGTCCTTGAAAGGTCTTTACATTAAACGTACTCATAACAATCCGATTCTATGGTTATAGTGTGATAAATAAGGCTAATTATACCGTTTGTCGCTTTATTAGCCTAGTGCCCTTGCTTAGATGTTTAGAGTTTATCACTCAAAAATACAAGGTTAGAAACAAAAAATGCCCGATTTGATGATCGGGCATTGTTATCTTTAAATTTTAAAAGCTAAACATCTAAGTTAGCCACTTTAAGCGCATTCTCTTCAATGAAGTGTCGGCGTGGTTCTACATGATCACCCATTAAGGTAGTAAACAATTGATCGGCAGCAATAGCATCTTCAATAGTTACTTGTAGCATTCTACGTGTTTCAGGATCCATGGTTGTTTCCCATAGTTGACTAGGATTCATTTCACCTAGACCTTTATAACGTTGAATATATTGACCACGTTTTGATTCTGCCATTAACCAATTTAAAGCTTCTTCAAACTCAGTGATAGGTTTAATTTTTTCGCCACGCTTAACATAAGCACCTTCTTCCATTAAACCATTTACCGCTTTATTTAAATTTTGAATATTTTCAAATTCTTTCGAATCAAAAAATTCATAGTCACAGTCATAAACGGTATCAATACCATGTTTACGTACATTAAAACTTGGGTAATAAACATTACGCTCTTGGTCTTGCTTAACTTCTACCGTGTAAATAGAACCATTACCATCTTGATCTGATAATTGCTTAAGAAGATTAGCAGTCCAAGTTTCTACTTTATCTTTATTTTTAAAGTCTTCAGTAGAAATAACATCACCGTAGATCATCTTCTCTAAAATATCAGCAGGGATCAAACGAGACACACGTTTAATAGTTTCGTGAGTTTTACGGAACTGTTTAACTAATTTCTCTAGAGATAAGCCTGATATTGCTGGTGCTGATTCATTGACATGTACTTCAGCATTTTCTAAAGCAAGTGTCGTTAAGTACTCAGTTAAGCCTTCATCATCTTTAATATAACGTTCTTGCTTACCTTTCTTCACTTTATAAAGTGGTGGTTGAGCAATATAGATGTAACCACGTTCCATTATTTCAGGCATTTGACGATAGAAAAATGTCAGTAATAATGTTCGGATATGAGAACCATCGACATCAGCATCGGTCATGATGATAATGCTATGATAACGAAGTTTATCTGGATTATATTCGTCGCGACCAATACCACAACCTAACGCAGTAATTAGCGTACCAACTTCTTGTGAAGATATCATTTTATCAAAACGCGCTTTTTCTACGTTAAGAATTTTACCTTTCAATGGCAAGATGGCTTGGTTTTTACGATTTCGTCCCTGCTTGGCTGAACCACCAGCAGAGTCTCCTTCGACAATATATAGTTCAGAAAGTGCAGGATCTTTTTCTTGGCAATCAGCTAATTTACCTGGTAAACCAGCGATATCTAAAACACCTTTACGACGGGTCATTTCTCTTGCTTTACGTGCAGCTTCGCGAGCACGAGCCGCATCAACAATCTTCATAATGATAGTACGAGCTACTGAAGGTTTCTCTAATAGATACTCACCTAGTTTTTCGCCCATCGCTTGCTCTACAGCTGTTTTAACTTCAGATGACACTAACTTATCTTTAGTTTGAGAAGAGAATTTAGGGTCAGGTACTTTAACTGAAATTACAGCAGTTAAACCTTCACGAGCATCATCACCAGAGGCACTAGTTTCAGTACTACCACCTTTCTTAGTTTTATTTAAACCTTCTTTAACCATGTAGCTATTAAGCGTACGAGTTAAGGCTGTTCTAAAACCACTTAAATGAGTACCACCATCACGTTGTGGAATGTTGTTAGTAAAACAGTGGATGCTTTCTTGGAAGCCATCATTCCATTGCATTGCTACTTCAACAATAATGCCATCATCACGTTCTAGATCGAAATAGAATATTTCTTCATTAACTGGCGTTTTATTGGTATTTAAATAATCAACAAACGCTTGAATACCACCGTCAAAGTGAAAGTGATCTTCTTTACCCGCTTCTCGTTCATCAATAAGTCGAATAGAAACACCAGAGTTCAAAAATGACAACTCACGGATTCTTTTCACTAGTAAGTCATAGTGGAATAGCACATCAGTAAAAGTATCTTCACTTGGCCAAAATCTCACTTCTGTACCGGTTTTGTCACTTTCACCAACAACTTTCAAAGGCTCTGCTGGAACACCGTGATGATAAAATTGTTCGAATAATTTACCGTCTCTTCGAATATTTAATTTTAATTTGTGACTTAAAGCATTTACTACAGATATACCAACACCGTGTAAACCACCCGAAACTTTATAGCCCGAGTCTTCGCCACCAAACTTACCACCAGCATGCAATACTGTCATGATAACTTCTGCTGCTGAAATTCCTTCTTCTGGATGAAGTTCAGTTGGAATTCCTCGCCCATCATCTCTAACTGACACTGAACCGTCTAAGTGAATTTTAACAATAATATCACTACAGTGACCTGCAAGAGCTTCATCAATTGAGTTAT
This sequence comes from Colwellia sp. M166, assembly GCF_024585285.1. Lineage (NCBI taxonomy): Bacteria > Pseudomonadati > Pseudomonadota > Gammaproteobacteria > Alteromonadales > Colwelliaceae > Colwellia > Colwellia sp. M166. The sequence goes on along the minus strand of NZ_CP040755.1, from coordinate 2,503,263 downwards.
CCAACACCTCAAATACCATGTGATGAAGGCCAGTGCCATCATCGGTATCACCTATATACATCCCTGGTCTTTTGCGAACTGCATCTAAGCCTTTAAGTACTTTTATACTTGCCGAGTCATATTCATTTTCTATTGTCATAGCTTGTAGCCTACTCACTCATTACTGATAGTTTGCCATGTTTCACGTGAAACATTTTATAGTTTTCTTTCTGCGGAACGAGTTGTTCCACTGCTGTTTTATCTATTGCAGTTACAATAACCTGACAATCAATTTCTGCTATTGCATTATTTAATAATGCTCTAGAGTGAATATCAAGTTCTGCACCTACATCATCAATTAACAAAATTGGTTTTACTCGGTTTACTCTTTCAATAAGCTTTGCCTGTGCAAAAGTTAAAGCGAGTAAAAACAACTTTTGTTGCCCACGAGATAGTTGATTATCAAGGGATGTACCATTTAATATAAATCTTACATCAAACTTTTGTGCACCAAATAAACTGTAACCCATGGATAATTCTTTATCGCGATACTGTTCTAAAACTTCTAATAACTTCTTCTTTGAATTCCAACCTTGTAAGTATTGAATTACTATATCATCAGATACTGACGGTAACATTATTTTCAACCAAAAACTTAACTCGTTAGTCAACTCATTCACATATTCAGCTCTATGGTGAGCTATTTGTTCTGAGCTCTCAGCAAAAATATCAGTCCAATAATTTAGTGTCGATAAATCTGTTTTATTTCTTAAACAAGCGTTTCGTTGCTTTAGTATTCTAGAAAACTCTCGCCAGTGATCCGAAAATGAATGTTTCACGTGAAACAATCCTAAATCAATAAAGCGTCTTCTTTGTTTGGGACCGCCAAAAAAAACAATAAAACTTTCAGGCGTAATTACTTGTACAGCAACATTTTTAGCTAACGATGAAAACTTACTTTGTTTTTCTCCGTCGATTCTAATTTCACTATCGCTAGCGTTACTGTTAAAACCTTTTCTTACTCCAAGCTGACAATCTTTATCTGTTTTGACACTAACAGTAAAAGTATTCTTGCCGTGTTTTAGTAAATTATCAACTTTTGAACTACGGAAAGACTTACCATGAGCTAAATAAAAGATAGCCTCTAGTACACTACTTTTACCACTACCATTATCACCAATAATAAAATTTACATCAGCATGAAAATCAGCAGCAACACTTGCTATATTACGAAAATCTTGTATAAATAATTTACCAATGCTCACTTAATAATTCTACAAACGCATTGGCATAACAACATACAAGGCTTCACCAGACTCGCCACCTTCGATTACAACACTACTATTAGCATCCGCTAAAGTAAATTTAACATCAGTTTCTTTAATAGCATTTAATACGTCTAGAACATAACTAACATTAAAACCTATTTCTACTTCTTCATAAGGAAAGTCGATACCAATAATTTCTTCCGCTTGCTCTTGTTCTGGATTATTAGCGGTAATTTTTAATTCTGTGTTGCCAAAATTAAGCCGAACCCCTTTAAACTTTTCATTAGATAAAATAGAAGCACGGGATAATACTTGTCTTAACTCATCTTTATTAGCATTAAGAATTTTATCACCATTACGTGGTAAAACCCGACGATAATCAGGAAAGCGGCCATCAACAAGTTTACTGGTAAAGGAAAATTCATTATCAATAATACGAATATGATTTGAGCCCAAAAATACCTGTACGGCTTCATCGACAGGATCTAATAAACGAATAATTTCTAGAATACCTTTACGTGGAACTATGACTTGCCTAGCGGGTAATTCAAGTTCTTGATTAGAAATTTTACAAATAGCTAAACGATGGCCATCAGTAGCAACAGAACGTATTTCATGCCCTTCGGTTTCTATCGACATACCATTTAAGTAGTAACGAACATCTTGATTCGCCATAGAAAAATGCGTACTTTCAATCAAACGTAATAATTCAGACTTTAATAATTTAAACGCTACATCACCTTGCCATTCTTCAATATTTGGAAAGTCACTGGCTGGCAATGTTGAAAGTGAATATTTACTACGGCCAGTGCTAATTTTTATAACATCGTTAACTGATTCAAAAGTTAGCATTGAATCATCAGGTAAACTTTTACAGATATCGAGTAATTTACGAGCGGGAATGGTAATTTTCCCATCTTCTGCATGATTGTCTACAGTCGCATAAGCCACCATTTCTAGTTCTAAATCAGTAGCTGTTAAGGTAAGTGATTGCCCACTTACATCAAAAAGAATATTACCTAAAATAGGTAGTGTACTCTTTCGTTCTACAGCACCAGAAACCAATAATAAAGGTTTCAATAGTAATTCTCTATTCAATGAAAATTTCATTTCTGACTCGCTTATAACTTACTTATTATTATGATGACAATGTTCTGGTTAAATTTGAATAATCTTCTTTTATATCGTGAGATTCTTCACGTAACGCTTTCACCTTACGACAAGCATGTAATACAGTTGTATGGTCTCTACCACCGAAGGCATCACCTATTTCAGGTAAACTGTGGTTCGTTAGCTCTTTAGATAATGCCATTGCAATTTGGCGAGGTCTAGCGACTGAACGATTTCTTCGTTTAGAAAGTAAATCAGCTACTTTGATTTTATAATATTCAGCTACCGTGCGCTGAATATTATCAATCGTGACCAGTTTATCTTGTAATGCCAATAAATCACGCAATGCTTCGCGAACAAAATCAATGGTAATCGCTCGGCCAGTAAAATTAGCATTCGCAATAACTCTATTTAATGCGCCTTCAAGTTCTCGAACATTTGAGCGTAAGCGTTTAGCAATAAAAAATGCCACTTCGTCAGCCAAATTAATATGACTTTCTTGCGCTTTGCGCTTTAAAATAGCCACACGCGTTTCTAACTCAGGTGGCTCAATGGCAATAGTTAAACCCCAGCCAAAGCGTGACTTTAACCTATCTTCAACATCAACTTCTTTAGGGTAACGGTCACTGGTTAAAATAATTTGCTGATTACCTTCAAGTAAAGCATTGAAAGTATGAAAGAATTCTTCTTGTGTCCGATCTTTACCAGCAAAAAATTGAATATCATCAATCAGTAAAGCATCAACTGAACGATAATATTGTTTAAATTTTTCCATGGCATTATTTTGTAATGCTCTTACCATATCTTGCACAAAACGCTCTGAATGCATATAAGCTATTTTTGCATTCGGTTTATTTAACAAAATACCATTGCCAACAGCATGCAATAAATGCGTTTTACCTAAGCCAGTACCACCGTAAATAAATAGCGGGTTATAGGCTGCACCGGGATTATCAGCAACTTGTGATGCTGCAGCACGAGCTAATTGATTTGATTTACCTTCAACAAAGTTATCAAAAGTGTATTTAACTCTAATATTGGTGGTTTTTGGTAAATTACTTTCTGGCGCGATAATGTCTTTATTTGAGCTTTTAGTATTAGGCTGTAATTGACTAATACTATTTTGAATATTACTTTTTTGTGCCGGAATACTACCAACGTCAAAACGTAATAATGGCGGATTAGCACTATCCTGCATACCCACGAGCTCATTAATGCGATTGACGTACTTATCTCTTACCCAATCCAAAACAAATCGATTTGGCGCATATAAAGTCATAATATTATCTGTTATCACACACTGAAGCGGACGGATCCACATACTAAATTGTTGTGCGGGTAATTCTTCTTGAAGAACAGACAAACATTTTTGCCAAAGTGTATGATCCAACAACCGACTCCTGATAAATACTATACTTTCTGTCTTTAATCACCGATAAAAGCAAACAATAAAAAAATAGAAGAGTATAAAAATTAATTTTTATAATTACCCTATTATCACTATAGTTATCCACAACATCAATATTGACTTTTCGATAAATGCATTTTATTGACAGTTTTTTTTCCTAAGCTCAATTAAATTGGGCAGCGAGCAAGTTTTTAATAGCAAATAAATGTTAAAAAACTTTCCATATACCATTTAATTATTATGGAAAAAAGACCATATCTTAACTATCAAATATAAAATTGTTAAAAAACTGTGGATATTTATCTGATCTGAACGATCCGTAAACGATCTTTTTAAAATAGCTGGATAATAACCATTGACAAAGTTTGCTTCTCTATATAGAATTTCGCCTCATTTTTAGACCCAGTGTGCTCATGAAGGCTGTTTTGCCAGGGCAACAACAACAGACGGATTAGCGTAATGAAAAGAACATTTCAACCTAGTGTATTAAAGCGTAAGCGCAACCATGGCTTCCGTGCTCGCATGGCTACAAAAAACGGTCGTGCTGTAATTGCACGTCGTCGTGCTAAAGGCCGCGCAAGCCTTAGTGCTTAATCTTTTAACTTGCAACTTAAGTTAAAGGAATAGTAACCGCTATGGTTACTTATGAATTTAATCGGGAGTCACGTTTGTTGACTCCCGGTCAATTTCAAGCTGTATTCTCAAAACCTCTGCGTTTTGGGTCTAGCCACATCACCATTCTCATCACCCCAAATTCTGATAAAAACAACCGTCTCGGTCTAGCCATTGCTAAAAAACGGGTTAAATTAGCTGTACAACGAAATCGTATTAAACGACAAATTCGAGAAAGCTTCCGTTTAAATCAACATAATCTCCCCCATATAGATATGGTGGTTATGGTTAAATCAGGTACTGATAAGCTCGAAAATAAAGAAATTAATCAGCAATTGGAAAAAATATGGCGAAAAATAATTCAGCGCCACAAAAAGTAGCTATTACCTTAGTAAAAGCTTACCAGCGTTGGCTTAGCCCATTGCTTGGTCCTCATTGTAGATTTGATCCAACATGCTCTTTTTACGCTATAGAAGCAATAAATCGCTTTGGTGTGATAAAAGGTTGTTGGTTAGCAGGCAAACGTATACTAAAATGCCACCCACTTAATGCGGGAGGACATGATCCCGTGCCACTATCAAAAAAAGAGAAATAAGACATTATGGAATCCCAACGCAGTTTTCTTTTTATTGCGCTTATGGTTGTTACCTATTTGCTATTTAATCAATGGCAAATGGACAATGCTCCAGTTATTGAGCAACCAGCAGTAACTCAACAAACAACACCAAGCAATAATAACGGCGAATTTGTTCCTGAATCATCAGCAACAGTAACGTCTATTAACAATGAAAAAACGCCAGTAAGTGCTAGCCTAATTTCAGTGACCAATAATGTTTTTTCACTAAAAATTGATACTAAAGGTGGTGACATTGTTGAAGCTAAATTACTAAAATTTGATACTGAGCAAGGTAACGGTATCCCGTTTACTATTTTACGCAGTGACCGTGATCGTTATGTTGCACAAAGTGGCTTAACTGGCGCACAAGGTTTAGACCGTGTTATTCAGGGTCGTCCTATCTATCAAACATCAGCAACTTCATATCAAGCAAATACTAATGAACCTCTGGTTATAGATTTAAATTACATTGACACTGCCGGTTTGTCTGTTACTAAACGCTTTACCTTCGGTTTTGATAGCTACGCTGTTGATGTTGAATATATCATTGAAAACAATGCTAGTACGCCAGCAAGTGTGCAAATGTATGCACAACTTAAGCAAACCACTTTAATTGAAAGTGGCAGCGGCCTAATTCCTACCTATAAAGGTGCGGCATATTCGACCACTGAAGATGTTTATGAAAAGTATAAGTTTGACGATATTGAAGAAACAAACTTAAATGTTTCTACTCAAGGTGGTTGGGTAGCCATGTTACAACACTATTTCGTTTCTGCATGGGTACCTGAAAAAACAGCAAATAACCAATTATATACCCGTTATTCAAGCAATAAAGATGCGGTTATTGGCTTTAAAGCTCCTGCAATAACTATAGAGCCAAATAGTACAGCAACAACATCAGCAATCTTTTATGTTGGCCCAAAAGATCAAGATGTGCTTGAGAACATCGAAGAAAACTTAGATTTAACTATAGATTACGGTTTCTTATTTATGATCAGCCAACCATTATTCTGGCTGCTAATTAAAATCCAATCTATTGTCACTAACTGGGGTGTAGCCATCATCATCATCACCCTAATAGTTAAAGGTGGTATGTATCCACTAACCAAAGCGCAATATACCTCAATGGCTAAAATGCGCGCATTACAACCTAAAATGACCCAGTTAAAAGAACGTTTTGGTGATGATAAACAAAAAATGTCACAAGCCATGATGGAACTTTATCGTAAAGAAAAAGTAAATCCTGCTGGTGGTTGTTTACCATTAATTATTCAAATGCCAATCTTCTTAGCATTATATTGGGTATTCTTAGAAAGTGTTGAATTGCGTCACGCGCCATTTATGTTGTGGATCCAAGATCTATCAGCACAAGACCCGTTCTACATTTTGCCAATATTAATGGGTATCAGTATGTTCATTATGCAAAAAATGCAGCCCATGACGGTTCAAGACCCTATGCAGCAGAAAATAATGCAGTATATGCCAGTTATGTTCACCGTATTCTTTTTCTGGTTCCCTTCAGGATTAGTACTTTACTGGTTAGTCAGTAATATTATTTCAATTGTACAAATGAAAATAATATTCTCGGGCATCGAAAAAGCCAAAGCGAAGTAAAACTGTTTTTATCTGTGAAAAGGTAGCTTCGGCTACCTTTTTTTATACCTTAAATTTAGCTTTCAACTTTCTTTATCGGCAATATCGTCTGTAAAAAATCAAACAAAAGTTCAGTGCGCATTTCACGCAAGTACTTAACGGTTTATAATATCGCCAATTAATAGAATTTACCGTTAACTGAGAACATGTCATGTCTAACCTTGCTTTTTCATCAAGCCAAAAAGAAACTATCGCAGCACAAGCTACAGCACCAGGAAGAGGTGGGGTTGGTATCATCAGAGTTTCAGGTCCTGAAGTTAAAAATGTTGCTCAAGCAATTTTAGGCAAGCTACCAGAACTTAGAAAAGCTGAATATTTAACTTTCAAAACTCAAAAAGGCCAAGCATTAGATCAAGGTATAGCCTTGTACTTTAAAGGTCCTAACTCTTTTACTGGTGAAGACGTATTAGAGCTTCAAGGACATGGTGGTCCCATTATTTTAGATATGTTACTAAAAGAGATACTCGCACTCCCTAAAGTGCGTATGGCAGGCCCCGGTGAGTTCAGTGAACAAGCCTTTCTCAACGACAAACTCGATTTAACACAAGCTGAAGCCATTGCAGACTTAATCAACTCAAGTTCAGAGCAAGCCGCCCGTTGTGCTTTACATTCTCTACAAGGTGATTTTTCAAAGCTAGTCCATAAAATGGTCAATGACACGATACATTTACGTATGTATGTTGAAGCCGCTATTGATTTTCCTGAGGAAGAAATAGATTTTCTTGCTGACGAAAAAGTTGTTAATGATTTAAAAGCAATCATTGCACAAGTAGCTGAAGTAAAAAATAAAGCCCAACAAGGCAGTATTATCAGAGAAGGTATGCGTGTAGTTATTGCTGGGCGACCGAATGCGGGTAAATCCAGTTTGCTCAATGCTTTAAGCGGTAAAGAAAGTGCCATAGTAACTGATATTGAAGGCACTACTCGTGACGTATTAACAGAACAAATACATATTGACGGTATGCCATTACATATCATTGATACCGCAGGATTAAGAGAAAGCGCTGATAAAGTAGAACAAATAGGCATTGAACGTGCTTGGCAAGAAATCAAACAAGCCGATCGAGTATTATTAATGATCGACTCTTCTCTGGATGAAAACATAGATCCAAAAACAGTCTGGCCAGAATTTTTCGAGAAGTTACCCGCGAATATTGGCTTAACCGTAATACGAAACAAAGCAGATATTAGCCGAGCTAAAACCGGTTACAGTGAATTAAATACCACTCCTACGGTAACTTTGTCAGCGAAAACAGGTGCGGGCGTCTCAGCGCTAACTGAGCACCTTAAACATATCATGGGTTATCAAGGTAGCACTGAAGGTGGTTTTATGGCGAGACGACGTCATTTAGTAGCACTTGAGCAAGCACATCAACACTTAGAAATAGGCTTAGAGCAACTTGAGTCTTATGTTGCTGGAGAAATATTGGCTGAAGAATTACGTTTTTGTCAGCAAGAACTCAATAAGATCACCGGTGAATTTACCAATGATGATCTTTTAAGTGAGATTTTTTCATCATTTTGTATCGGTAAATAGTAACAAGATCTATCTCAATATTTAAAAAATAACAACTAATAGGAATAGAAAATGAGTTCATTTCAAATCATTGTTGGCAGTATGTTAGGTGGCTCAGAATATGTAGCAGAGGCCTGTGAGGAAACATTAATAGCACTTGGCCATCAAGTTGACGTGCATTTACAACCAACATTTGCTCAAATTTCAAACGAAAATCAAACTTGGCTAATTTGTACATCAACTCATGGTGCCGGTGATTACCCTGACAATATTCAAACATTTATCACAGATCTTGAAAAGAGCGATCAAGATCTATCCTCAATAAATTTTCTAACGATCGGCATTGGTGACTCAAGCTATGATACCTTCTGTTATGCCGCTAAAAAAATAAATAATATATTAATTTCAAAAGGTTGTACTGAGATCACAGCTTTACTCACATTAGATATGAGTGAGGATATCGATCCAGAAGAGCGTGCTCAACACTGGTTAAATGAGAATAAAGATCTTTTATAAGTAACTTACCCATAAGTTATTCACATTAAAGGTTCTAAAAAACCATAGATGTGGATAACTATAAGGAAAAGCTATTAATTAACTATTATTATTCAGTGTATATAAATTAACTTTATTTTACTTGTGGATAAGTAGCAGTTTTGATCAAAGCTTATAACTGAGTTGATCAATGCTTGATCACAAGGAAGCCCCCTAGTTAATAGTATGTTTTTTATAAAGAAAAGTGACTTATCAACAGAAAAGCAGGATCCTAATAAGTAATAATAATAAGATCTTTAAATAGATCTTTATATATTATTTAAGGATCAAGCTAAGATCTTTTCCTCAATTTGATCATTCCCCTGAAGCAAAAAAAGCGCTAAAATATCGCTCTTAATTTTCAAAAGCAAAACAAACTAAGGTCAATAATTTATGTGGTATCAAGAGTCTTATGACGTAATCGTTGTTGGGGGTGGTCATGCTGGTACAGAAGCTTCACTTGCAGCAGCACGCATGGGCTGTAAAACATTATTGTTGACCCATAACATCGATACACTTGGCCAAATGTCATGCAACCCAGCCATTGGTGGTATTGGCAAAGGTCATCTGGTAAAAGAAATTGATGCGCTTGGTGGTTTAATGGCAACTGCAGCTGATCATGCAGCAATACAATTTAGAACCTTAAATGCCAGTAAAGGTCCGGCTGTACGCGCAACTCGTGTGCAAGCTGATCGAAACTTATATCGTAATTTCGTCAGAAACTATCTTGAAAATCAAGAAAATTTGACCATTTTTCAACAACCTTGTGATGATCTAATCCTAGAAAACAATAAGATCGTCGGTGTTTCAACGCAAATGGGCTTGAAATTTAAAGCAAAAAGCGTTGTTTTAACGGTAGGTACCTTCCTTGCTGGTCAAATTCATATTGGTTTAAATAATTACCAAGGTGGTCGAGCAGGTGATCCTGCTAGTGTTAACCTTGCTGCACGTCTACGTGATATGCCATTTCGAATCGATCGTTTGAAAACCGGAACTCCACCACGTTTAGACGCAAGATCACTTGATTTTTCTGTCATGACTGAGCAACCTGGTGATGATCCTCGTCCAGTATTTTCTTACATGGGTTCTACAAACGATCATCCCGCACAAGTTTCTTGTTTTATTACTCATACTAACCAGAAAACACATGAAATTATTAAATCAGGATTAGATCGTTCACCTATGTATACTGGTGTTATTGAAGGGATAGGTCCTCGTTACTGCCCTTCAATTGAAGATAAAATACATCGCTTTGCTGATAAAGATAGTCATCAGATATTTGTTGAACCTGAAGGATTAAATACACATGAAATTTATCCTAATGGCATTTCAACAAGTTTACCGTTTGATGTGCAAATGGATCTTGTTAGATCGATTAAAGGTTTTGAAAATGCTCATATTACTCGTCCTGGTTATGCAATCGAATATGACTTTTTTGATCCGCGTGATCTGAAGCAAACGTTAGAAAGTAAATTTGTTGAAAATTTATATTTTGCAGGACAAATAAACGGTACTACCGGTTATGAAGAGGCTGGAGCTCAAGGTCTTGTTGCTGCCACTAACGCTGCAGCAAGAGTACAAGGCAAAGAAGAGCTGATATTAACTCGAGATCAAGCTTATATGGGAGTTCTCATTGATGATTTAGCTACCTTAGGTACTAAAGAACCTTACAGAATGTTCACTTCACGTGCCGAATATCGTTTATTGCTTCGCGAAGATAATGCTGATATTCGTTTAACTGAAAAAGGTCGTAGTTTAGGTTTAGTTGATGATCAACGTTGGCAACGTTTTAGTGAAAAAATGGAAAATGTTGAAACAGAGCGCCAACGTTTACGATCAACTTGGCTACAGAAGGATCACCCTGCTGTTGCAAAAGTTAATGAATTATTGAAAACACCATTAAGCCGTGAGAACAGCTTAGAAGATCTCGTTCGACGTCCAGAAGTTCGTTATGATGATCTCATGTCGATTGAAGGCTTAGGTCCTAAAATGGCTGATAAGCAAGCCGCTGAACAAATTGAAATTCAAATCAAGTATGCCGGCTATATCGACCGACAGTTAGATGAAATAGCTAAAAAGAAGCGTCATGAAAACACTTTAATCCCATTAGATTTTGATTTTACCCAAATATCGGGCTTATCAAATGAGGTTGTTGCTAAACTTTCAGATGCTCGTCCTGAAACTATTGGCAAAGCATCGCGTATTTCTGGTATTACTCCAGCCGCAATTTCGTTATTATTGGTTTATCTGAAAAAACATGGCTTATTACGCAAAATTGCATAATAAATCAGCATAAACGAAAGATTCCACCTAATGACATTATCCGAACAACTTATTGCTCTGATTAAAGAAACCTCACTTGAGGTTTCTACAGAGCAAGTATCGTTACTTATCCAATATGTTGAATTATTAAATAAATGGAATAAAGCCTACAACTTAACCTCAATACGTGATCCTAAAGATATGATAGTAAAGCATATTATGGATAGTTTAATGGTGGGACCATTACTTAAAGGTCAATCATTTATTGATGTAGGTACCGGACCCGGTTTACCCGGTATTCCACTGGCTATTTTGTACCCAGAGCGTAATTTTGTCTTATTAGACAGCCTAGGGAAAAGGATTACTTTTTTAAGACAAGTTGTTTTTCAATTAAAACTAGGTAATGTTACACCAGTTAAATCACGCGTTGAGCAATATCATCCCGAACAGCCTTTTGATGGTGTACTCAGTCGAGCTTTTTCATCATTAATTGATATGGTGACATGGTGTGAACATTTAGTAAGTGCAGAGCATGGTCGATTTTTAGCATTGAAAGGTATTTATCCTGAAGATGAAATATCGGCATTACCGAGCAATATTTCACTTACAAATAGTTATACGATTATCGTTCCTCAATTAGAGGGTGAACGCCATTTGATTGAATTAGTAAAATCATAAATAATAATAAACTTTTGCTCAGAAAGTATTTGAGGCTCCTGTGGGAAAAATAATAGCGGTTGCAAACCAAAAAGGTGGTGTCGGAAAAACGACAACCTCAGTTAATCTTGCTGCTTCTCTTGCGGCAACTAAACGTAAAGTTTTATTGATCGATCTTGATCCCCAAGGTAATGCTACTATGGGGAGCGGTATTGATAAATATGAAGTACCAGCAACTTGTTATGAATTGCTGATAGAAGAACGTCCTTTTGAAGACGTGGTTTGTAAAAATACTGCCGGTGTTTATGATCTTATTGCTGCCAATAGTGATGTTACAGCCGCTGAAATTAAATTGATGGAGGTTTACTCTCGCGAGCATAGATTAAAAAATGCTTTATCAAAAGTAAGAAATGACTACGATTTTATTATTATTGATTGCCCACCTTCATTAAACATGTTGACTGTTAATGCCATGACAGCGGCAGATTCAGTATTGGTGCCTATGCAATGTGAATATTATGCCTTAGAAGGCTTAACCGCATTAATGGATACCATTTCGCAATTAACAACGGTAGTAAATGGCAAACTTCATATCGAAGGTATTTTACGCACTATGTACGATCCTCGGAACCGTTTAGCTAATGATGTATCAGAGCAATTAAAACGTCATTTTGGTGATAAAGTCTATCGCACAGTTATTCCGCGTAATGTCCGTTTAGCGGAAGCACCAAGCTTTGGTGCACCTGTGATGTATTATGATAAGTCCTCTACAGGGGCAAAAGCTTATCTTGCCTTGGCGGGTGAAATATTACGTCGTGCAGAACAAAAAAAACAACCTACACCGCAAGCAACTACAGAGTAAGTAAGGAATATCATGAGTCAAACAAAACGTAGAGGTCTAGGTCGTGGTCTTGATGCCTTATTAACAAAGCCTGAAAGTGAGTCTACAGCGAATGCTGAAGGTCAAAAAGAGTCATCAAATAAAAATGCAGAATTACAAAATTTACCGATAGAGCAATTGCATCCAGGTAAATATCAACCGCGCAAAGATATGTCGGCTGAAGCACTAGATGATTTAGCAAACTCTATAAAGTCACAAGGTATTATTCAACCTATTGTCGTACGTCCTGTTAGTGAGCACAGTTATGAAATTATAGCGGGTGAGCGTCGCTGGCGTGCCGCTCAATTAGCTGAATTAGACACCGTGCCTTGTTTAATTAAGCATGTACCTGATGAAGCTGCGGTTGCTATTGCATTAATTGAAAATATTCAACGTGAAGATTTAAATGCTATGGAAGAAGCCATAGCATTAGAGCGTTTATTAATTGAATTTGAATTAACCCATCAAGAAGTGGCTGATGCCGTGGGGAAATCAAGAACGGCAGTAACGAATCTATTGCGTTTAAATAACCTCAATAGTGAGGTGAAAACTTTGCTTGAGCATGGTGATATCGAAATGGGCCATGCTCGTGCTTTGTTAGCACTAGATAATGATGTTCAAACTAATACTGCGCGTATTGTTGTGGCGAAAGAACTCAATGTTCGTGAAACAGAAGCGTTAATTAAAAAAGTACAACAACCCGCTAAAGAAGTGGAAGAAAAAATGGTAGATCCTAACACTAAAGCGTTAGAGCAAAATTTATCAGAAAAACTAGGTTCGAATGTTACGATAAATCATAATAAAAAAGGTAAAGGTAAGTTAGTTATTTCATACAGCGATTTATCTGAACTTGACGGTATTGTTTCACGCTTTAACTCTTTTTAACTCTACTCACTAAAGTAAGCAACTTTGATCCGATGAGTTGCTTACTCAATTCAATCTATATGACAACTTTAGTAATTATAAGAGAAAGTTTTCATAATAGATTATACATTAGTCGTAATTTTGACATTTAGTGTTACATTTAGCACATTATCTGGGCAATGAGCGCCCTATTTTGTTGCATTGGCGCTGTAATTAAGTATACTTGCGTCGGCTTTTTAAAGATGAAAATACATCTTTAAAAAACTGTAAGTATTACGAAAAATATCGTACGGGGTTTCTGGTGAGTTTATTTATTCACAATGAGTTAGCTAAACCAGGAAGGCAATTTGCTTTTAAGCAAATATTGATTTCGATAGTCATTGTTTTAACTTGCAGTGTAGCGACATATTTTATTTGGGGATTATCTTTTGCACACTCGGTGTTAGCAGGTGGCGCAATAAGTATAATCCCTAATTTTATATTTGCTTATAAAGCATTTAAGTATGCTGGAGCAAGATCGTCCGAAAAGGTTTTAGATGCCTTTTACAGTGGCGAAAAATTGAAAATTGTATTAACGGCCGTTTTATTTGCGCTAGCCTTCAAATTTTTAGCGATAGAGCCGATAGCTTTTTTCAGCAGTTTTTGTTTAGTAGTGGCTTTACCATTATTAACACCATTTTTGTTTAAACTTTAATCATTGGGATAATTAATATGTCTTCAGGTGCGGAAATTACCAGCCAAGAATATATTAAACACCATTTAACCAATTTGTCTGTCGGTGAAGGGTTTATGACCGTTCACATAGATACACTTGGTTGGTCGGTGTTTTTAGGTTTGGTTTTTATTATGTTGTTTCGTTCAGTCGCTAAAAAAGCAAGTACTGGTGTTCCCGGTAAATTGCAATGTGCTGTTGAAATGATTGTAGAATTTGTCGATGACAGTGTTAAAAGTACCTTTCATGGTAAAAACCCTGTTATCGCTCCATTAGCATTAACCATTTTTGTTTGGGTATTGTTAATGAATGCTATGGATTGGGTACCGGTAGATTTAATACCGCGTATTTTTGAGTTGTTTGGTGTGCATTACATGAAAGCCGTACCTACAACCGATCCAAACATGACTTTTGCTTTAGCTCTGGGTGTTTTTGTACTTATCATCTACTACTCAATTAAAGTAAAAGGTATTGGCGGGTTTATTAAAGAGCTAACCACACAGCCGTTTGGTCATTGGTCACTTTATCCTGTTAACTTTATTTTAGAGATGGTTACTTTATTGGCTCGTCCGTTATCACTAGCACTTCGTTTGTTTGGTAACTTGTACGCCGGTGAATTAATTTTCTTGCTAATTGCGACAATTGGTTTATTCCAATTGCCAGTACACTTTTTATGGGCTGCTTTCCACTTGTTGGTTATCCCATTACAAGCGTTTATCTTCATGATGTTAACGATTCTATATTTGAGTCTAGCGCACGAAGATCATTAATTCATTTAGCTCTTTGGAGCTAAGGGCAGGATGCCCAAACATAGTTTTTTTAACCTTAGTTTTTTAACTTTATAACTTTAAATAATCGGAGATAAATATGTTATATATCGCTGTTGCTTTATTAATCGGTCTAGGTGCTCTTGGTACTGCGATTGGTTTTGGTTTACTTGGTGGCAAGTTCTTAGAATCTGCTGCACGTCAACCTGAATTAGCACCTCAACTTCAAGTTAAAATGTTCATCGTAGCGGGTCTTATCGATGCTATTGCAATGATCGGTGTTGCTATTGGCTTATACCTATTATTCGCAGTTGGTGTTCCAGCTTAATTTAAACGCGAATTTGAATAGGAGATACATAAATGAATCTTAATATGACCTTAATTGGTGAATTAATCGCATTTATCGTATTCGTAATTTTTTGTATGAAGTATGTATGGCCACCAATTATTGGTGCCATCGAAGCGCGTCAAGCAATTATTGCTGATGGTCTTGCTGCTTCTGACCGTGCCGCAAAAGATCTTGAGCTTGCTCAAGAAAAAGCTACAGCACAATTAAAAAACGCTAAAGCGCAAGCAGCCGGCATTGTCGAAGCTGCTAAAAAGCGTGAAGCTCAAATAATTGAAGAAGCTGCAGTTAAAGCACAAGCTGAGAAAGATAAAATCTTAGCGTCAGGTCGTACAGAAATTGATACTGAACGTAACCAAGCTAAAGAAGAATTGCGCCAACAAGTGGCTATTCTTGCGGTAGCTGGTGCCGAGAAAATTCTTGAACGTTCAATTGATGCCGCTGCACATAGCGACATTTTAGATAAACTTGTAGCTGAACTTTAGAGGGAACTGAGCTTATGTCTGAATTGACAACCATCGCTCGTCCCTACGCTAAAGCGGCGTTTGATTTTGCTATTGAAGCAAATGCAGTAGAAAGCTGGTTAGAAATGCTAGTTTTTGCCGCAGAAGTTGCTAATGATGCCACCATTAAAGAGTATCTCTCTGGTGGTGCATCAGTTGAACAAGCACAAGACATTTTTTTAAAAGTCTGTGATGTACAACTTGATAGTAATGGCCAAAACCTAATTAAGGTGATGGCTGAAAATCAACGTTTATTGGTGCTACCACAGGTTCTTGCTCAGTTTAGTGAATTAAAAGCTGAACATGAGAAAACAATTTCTGTGGATGTAACTTCAGCTGTTGAATTAACAGCTGAACAAGAAACTACATTAGGCGCTGCGCTTGAAAAGCGTTTGGCTCGAAAAGTTAAACTTAATTGTAATATTGATGCAAACGTAGTCTCTGGTTTAGTAATAAAAGCTGGTGACATGGTAATAGATGGTTCAGTACGAGGTAAATTGAACCGCTTAGCAACAACAATGCAATCCTAACGGGGAACAGAGCATGCAACTGAATTCCACTGAAATCGCTGAACTGATCAAGAGTCGTATTGAACAGTTTGACGTAGTTAGTGAAGCTCGTAATGAAGGTACTATCGTTTCTGTAACAGATGGTATCATTCGTATTCATGGCCTTGCAGACGTAATGCAAGGCGAGATGATCGAACTTCCTGGCAATCGCTTTGCTATCGCTTTAAACCTTGACCGTGACTCGGTCGGTGCGGTAGTTATGGGTCCTTATGCGGATCTAGCTGAAGGCGTAAAAGTAAAATGTACTGGTCGTATTTTAGAAGTACCAGTCGGACGTGGCTTATTAGGCCGTGTTGTAAACACTCTTGGTGAGCCAATTGACGGTAAAGGACCTATCGAAAACGATGGTTTCTCTCCAGTTGAAATGGTTGCACCAGGTGTAATCGATCGTAAGTCTGTTGATGAGCCTGTGCAAACGGGTATTAAATCAATCGATGCAATGATTCCAATTGGTCGTGGTCAACGTGAACTTATCATTGGTGACCGTCAAATTGGTAAATCTGCCATTGCATTAGACGCAATTATTAACCAGAAGAACACAGGTATTAAGTGTGTATACGTAGCAATTGGCCAAAAAGCGTCGACTGTTGCTAACTTAGTACGTTCTTTAGAAGAGCACGGCGCGTTAGCTAATACTATCGTTGTTGTTGCTGGTGCTTCTGAAGCAGCTGCTCTTCAGTACTTGTCAGCATATTCTGGCTGTACTATGGGTGAATACTTCCGTGACCGTGGTGAAGATGCATTAATCGTATATGATGATTTGTCAAAGCAAGCCGTTGCTTACCGTCAAATTTCATTGCTTTTACGTCGTCCGCCAGGCCGTGAAGCCTACCCAGGTGATGTTTTCTATCTTCACAGTCGTTTGCTTGAACGTGCTGCTCGTGTAAACGAAGCATACGTTGAACGTTTCACAAAAGGCGCAGTTAAAGGCAAAACAGGTTCTTTAACAGCATTACCTATCATTGAAACGCAAGCGGGTGATGTATCTGCATTCGTACCAACTAACGTAATCTCAATTACCGATGGTCAGATCTTCTTAGAATCTAACCTATTTAACTCAGGTATTCGTCCTGCTGTTAACGCTGGTATTTCTGTATCTCGTGTTGGTGGTGCTGCGCAAACTAAAATCATCAAGAAACTTGGTGGTGGTATTCGTTTGGCATTAGCACAATATGCTGAATTAGCAGCCTTTGCTCAGTTTGCTTCAGATTTAGATGATGCGACTCGTGCTCAATTAGAGCATGGTCAACGTGTTACTGAACTGATGAAGCAAAAGCAATACAGCCCATTGTCAATTGCTGAAACAGCTGTATCTTTATTTGCCGCAGAAAAAGGCTATTTAAATGATATCGCAATCAACAAAGTTGTTGATTTTGAAGATGCATTACGTACATACGTAAACAATGACCACGCTGAGTTGATGGCTACTATCAATGAAAAAGGCGACTATAACAAAGATATCGAGTCTGGTTTAGCGAAGGCGATTGAAGCTTTCAAAGCTACTCAAACTTGGTAATTTAGTTAACCTTTTCGGAGAATAGTCATGGCCGGTGGTAAAGAGATAAAATCGAAGATCGGAAGTGTAAAAAACACACAGAAGATCACCAGCGCAATGGAAATGGTTGCAGCAAGCAAAATGCGTAAAGCGCAGGATAGCATGGCTGCCTCTCGTCCATACGCTGAAAATATGCGAAATGTGATCGGTCACATCGCGCTTGGTAATCTAGAATATCGTCATCCATATATGGAAGAACGTGAAGCCAAGCGTGTAGGTTATATCGTAGTCTCAACAGACCGTGGTTTGTGTGGTGGTTTAAACATTAACTTGTTTAAGCAAGTACTTGCTGATGCTGGTAAACAGCAATCAGCAGGCGCCGAAGTTGAATTTGCCGTAGTGGGTTCTAAAGCTACGTCATTTTTTAATAATATGGGCGCTAAAGTCGTTTCACAAATTTCGGGATTAGGTGACAACCCTTCACTTACTGACTTAGTTGGTAGTGTAAAGGTGATGTTAAATGCCTATGACAATGGTGAGATAGATAGATTGTTCATTGTATATAACAAGTTTGTTAATACCATGACGCAAAAACCGACAATCGATCAACTTTTACCTTTGCCTAAGTCAGATGATGACGCTATTAAGCATCGCTGGGATTACATATACGAACCTGATGCTCAAGCAATACTTGAACATTTATTAGTTCGTTATACAGAATCTCAAGTATATCAAGGTGTGGTTGAAAACCTCGCATGTGAACAAGCTGCTCGTATGGTTGCAATGAAATCTGCAACTGATAATGCGGGTGACTTAATTGATGATTTACAATTGGTATACAACAAAGCTCGTCAAGCAAGTATTACTCAAGAATTGGGTGAAATTTGTGCTGGTGCAGCAGCGGTATAAGCAAAGGTTCTTTGTTTATTTTTTAGTAAATAAGAGCACAAGATTAGAGGATTAAACATGAGTACAGGTAAAGTCGTCCAAATCATTGGCGCAGTTGTGGATGTAGAATTTCCACAAGATGCTGTACCTCAGGTATATGACGCATTAAATGTAACTGAAGGTGACCTTTCAGGCTTAGTACTAGAAGTACAACAGCAATTAGGTGGTGGCGTAGTTCGTGCTATCGCTATGGGTTCATCAGACGGTTTGCGTCGTGGTCTGACAGTAGAAAACACAGGTAATAACATCCAAGTACCAGTAGGTACATGTACATTGGGTCGCATTATGAACGTATTGGGTGAGCCTATCGATGAAGCTGGCCCAATCGGCGAAGAAGAAAAGTGGTCAATTCACCGTGAAGCGCCAGCTTATGCTGACCAAGCGATGTCTAACGAGCTACTTGAAACTGGTATCAAAGTAATCGATTTAGTTTGTCCATTCGCTAAGGGTGGTAAAGTTGGTTTATTCGGTGGTGCTGGTGTTGGTAAAACCGTAAACATGATGGAACTTATTCGTAACATCGCGATCGAGCATAGCGGCTACTCAGTATTTGCTGGTGTCGGTGAGCGTACTCGTGAAGGTAACGATTTCTACCATGAAATGAACGATTCTAACGTACTTGATAAAGTATCGTTAGTTTACGGCCAAATGAACGAGCCTCCAGGAAACCGTTTACGCGTAGCGTTTACTGGTTTGACTATGGCTGAAAAATTCCGTGACGAAGGTCGTGACGTATTATTTTTCGTAGATAACATCTACCGTTATACACTTGCTGGTACTGAAGTATCTGCATTGTTAGGTCGTATGCCATCAGCTGTTGGTTACCAACCAACACTTGCTGAAGAAATGGGTGTTCTTCAAGAACGTATTACCTCTACGAAGAAAGGTTCAATCACTTCAATTCAAGCGGTATACGTACCAGCGGATGATTTGACCGATCCATCGCCAGCAACAACCTTTGCTCACTTAGATGCAACAGTTGTACTATCTCGTGATATTGCATCACAAGGTATTTACCCAGCAATTGATCCACTTGACTCTACTTCACGTCAATTAGATCCTTTAGTTGTTGGTGCTGAGCATTATGAAACAGCTCGTGGCGTGCAATCAACGTTACAACGTTACAAAGAACTTAAAGATATCATCGCCATCTTAGGTATGGATGAGTTATCTGAAGAAGATAAATTAGCAGTGAATCGCGCACGTAAGATTCAACGTTTCTTATCTCAACCGTTCTTCGTTGCTGAAGTATTCACCGGTTCTCCTGGTAAGTATGTATCACTTAAAGACACAATTGCTGGCTTTAAAGGTTTACTTGCAGGTGAATATGATGATTTACCTGAGCAAGCTTTCTACATGGTTGGTTCTATTGAAGAAGCAGCTGAAAAAGCTAAAAACATGTAATGAAGGCTGGTGATTAACAGTTGTTAATCACCTATTAGGAGGTCACATGGCAATACTTTCTGTAAATCTTAATGTCGTAAGTGCTGAAGAAAGCTTATTTTCTGGTAGCATTGAATCATTACAGATCACAGGTAGCGAAGGTGAATTAGGTATTATGCCTGGTCACGCACCTTTGCTGACCTCACTAAAACCTGGTATGGCAAGAATCGTTAAGAAAGGTGGTGAAGAAGAAATCATCTATCTTTCTGGCGGTATGTTAGAAGTTCAACCTAATAACGTAACAGTATTGGCGGATATCGCCGTACGTGGCGGTGATTTAGATGAACAAGCCGCACTAGAAGCTAAAGAACGCGCAGAGAAGCACATGAATGAACATGTTAATGATGTTGATTATGCTGAAGCTGCAGCTGAATTAGCTCGCGCTGTTGCACAATTACGTGTTATTCAAGCGTCAAGCAAAAAATAGCTCACAGTAAGTTTTAGTGATCAAAAAAGCGACTTTTACTTCGGTAATTAGTCGCTTTTTTATGCCGGTAATTTTTGATTTTATGCTGTAACTTTTGCTTTTTTCAGCATGCTAAAAAGTTCATCTTTTAAATGTACACGCGCTATTTTTTGAGTTTCTAAATATTCATCAGAAGTGGTTTCAACGCCTTCTTCAATGTGGCGTACTTCTTGGTCTAGCGCATGGTACTCTTTAAATAAACGGGCAAAATGACCATTAAACATTTTTAATTGACGGATTTCTTGTTCAAATTCTGGAAATTCGTGGTGCAAATCGTGTTTTTCTATCATGTTTTGTTGCTCCTATTTAGCACAGTTAATACAAGTATCGATATAAGGTAAAACTTTCAAACGTTCAGGGTTAATTTTTTGCTTACACTGACTGCAAAAGCCGTATTTATTATTTTCAAAACGGGTGATTGCTTGATTAATTAAGTTTAATTCTCGCTGAGCTTCGATATGTATTTCACTGAGTACTTCGTTATTTTCACTGGTTTGTTCTGCAAAATCTTGTGAACGCCCTTTGCTAAAATCAGCCTCGATAGCGTTAATACGTTGTTGAAGTTCAACTTTTTTATCTAGTAAATTCCGTATAATATCTTTACTCATTAGTATTTCTCCTTAGGCTTTATTTCATTTTATGCCTCTAATAAGTCGCGGTTTTGATCTAGCGCAATATTGTACTTGAGCTTGGGCTTTTTTTTCTTAAGCTACTGTATTAAACCATGCCATTTAAGCGCTTATCAGCGTTATTTTTACGCCCAATATGGTATTACCTTGTTAAGTAGCTAAATTTGTCATTGCGGTTTTGTAAATGTTTTACTAATAGCAATAGAGTGAATATTTAACTAATAATTTTATTAATTAACTGGTTATAAAGTTTGTGAATCTGAGCTGAGGTTATATTATTTTGTTAGTGCTAGTACTTTTTGCCGCATTAAAAGTACTAGCACCTTGTACCTTACTGTGTTGATGGTTTTCTTAATAGTTAA
The DNA here is from genome assembly GCF_024585285.1 of Colwellia sp. M166. NCBI lineage: Bacteria > Pseudomonadati > Pseudomonadota > Gammaproteobacteria > Alteromonadales > Colwelliaceae > Colwellia > Colwellia sp. M166. Next base: position 2,481,664 of record NZ_CP040755.1, on the reverse strand, counting down.
TAGCAAGCTCTAAGGGTTTATATGTTGAAACTTGCTATGATGCTCTAGGGCTAATGCCGTGATAAATTATGGCAGTGAGGGATAGACTTAAATTAACTGAAACAAGGAGTTCTTTAAAGTTAGAAAAAGGGCGTACCCCTTATTCTAACTTAGGTTATTGTTGAGAGAATATTATTTTGAAAAAGTGAACTCTTTTGGTGGTGTTACCGCCATTAAATGCTTAACAAAGTAATCCCAACGTTTACGCATCATGTATGGCTCTCTAGCAAAGCCATGACTGCGGTTTGGCAGCATAAGCATATCAAAATCTTTATTAGCTTTAATTAACGCTTCTACCACTATTAAGGTGTTATATGGTGGTACGTTAGTGTCGGTGGTACCGTGAGCTATGAGTAACTTGCCTTTGAGGTTATCAACAATTAATTGATTAGCTTGGCTATCATAATTGCTACTACCATCTTCATTTTTCACCAATACACCGTGGTATTTTTCACCCCATTCATCGGCGTAGTTACGGTTATCGTGGTTACCTGCTTGTGAAACTGCGACAGAATAAAAATCAGGGTAAGTTAATAAAGCACGTGTTGAAGCAAAACCGCCACCAGAATGTCCCCAAATACCGACACGAGAACTATCTATCCAGTTATATTTATCAGCTAATTGTTTGATAGCGGCTACTTGATCAGGAATACCGCTGTCACTCATGTTCTGGTAATAAAACTCGTGGAAGCTTTTTGAACGTCCGGGGGTACCTAATGCGTCAATTTCGATAACAATAAAGCCTAATTCGGCAATGGCTTGGTTATCACCACGAGCGCTTCTAAAGTGACGACCTCGAATACTCCCTACTTGTGGACCTGGGTATAAGTAATTGACGACAGGGTATGATTTGCTAGCGTCAAAATCACTAGGCTTATACATTAAACCATAGATATCATGTTGGTTATTACGGTCTTTAACGATAAATGGCGTTGGTGCCTGCCAACCGGTGGCACTTAGCTTGCTAATATCCATTTGTTCAACGACAAAACCTGATTTGCTACTGGTACTGCGAATAAAGCTGGTTTCAGGTTGGTTTGGTGTTGAAACTCGGTCTAAAAAGTAGGCGGCATTTTTACTCAGTGATATACGATGATGTTTTTGCTCAGGAGTTAGTAACGTTAAACCTGACCCGTCTTTGTTAATGCTATAAAGATAATGAAAATAAGGATCGCCGCCCTCTTTTCCTGCAGCGGTAAAAATTAGCTTACCGGTGTCTTGATTGACATCAAGTAATTCTAGCACCGTCCAATTACCTTGAGTAATTTGATTTTTTATTTTACCTGTTGTCGCATCAACAAGGTACAAATGTCCCCAGTCAGAACGCTGTGAAAACCAAATAATCTCATTACTTTTATCAAGATATTGCCAGCTAATACCACTGACACCTGATTCAAAAAAAGTATTTTCAGTTTCACTTAAAATGGTTCGAACTTTACCTGTTGTAGCGTCAGCTACTTTCAGTGTGGCAGTCTTGTGATCACGTGTAGATGAAACAAAGAGAAAGTGACTACTATCAGCAGACCAGTCGATATCCAATAAACTACCATCTCGTCCTGCAACGTGATCTGTAATTGTTGAGCGATGGTCATCAGCAGGCATATCAAGCGCTGTTACTTTAGCCTGCTCAACATCGATAACGACACGATGAATTTGGAAAATATTTTTGTCACCAGGTAATGGGTATTTCCAAACATCAATTTTGGGATGCCCTACTGCTGTTGATACTATGCCCATTTCACCAACATTGCGGCCATCATGTTTAAAGGTGGTAAGCTTTTTCGAATCAGGAGACCATTTTACAACCGGTTTATCATTACGGATCCAACCGGCATTATTGGTGGCATAAGCGAAGTTCTCTATGCCGTCTGTGGTTAATTGCTTTTTGCTATTATCACTTAGCTTACGTAACCATAAGTTGTTGTCATAAATATAAACAGCATACAGGCCATTTGGTGCGACTAACTCATTATTATTAACTGTGTTTTTTGATTGTTGACATGAATAACGCACAATATCACATTGATATAATTCATCTTTTATTTTTACAGAGATCGTTTTTTTATTGATTAAATCAAAAGATATAAAAGGGAATTTTTGAGCTTTAATTTCTTTTTTCGTGGTGAGTGATAGCGCAGCAGCAAGTTTTTGATGATCGAACGCCAAATTCTTTTCTTTGGTTACAGCATCAATAATAAAAAACTGCTCACCTTGCTTGGTATGGCTGCGATAAGTGAGTTGGTTATTATTGGTCCACTGGGGGTGATCTAGTGTGCCAGTCACTAATTTCTCGGTATATTTACTGAGTTGTTGTTCTGCTTGATAATATTTATCAATACTTAACGCTTGAGCATTAGCACTAAAAGTTATGTTGGCTAAACAGGTGAAAACTACTACCGGTGATATATGTTTTATTATAGAAACCATGAATAATCTTGTTTTATCAGTTATAAAATTAGGATTTTCAATATTCTATCATTTCTTCTCTCAATGCTGCTGCAATTATCGACCAGTAGATAAGGTCTTGCGATAATTAACCATCATAGATAGCTAGAATGTATTGAGCGTTGCTAGGGGCTGTAATATTTGGGCTATTTATACAATATGTCGTGCAAATATAGCACTAAAAAATTTAGCGTAGTATAAAAAACAGTATCTGCATGCTACTCAAGTAAGTCAGCGCTAACTGCTCTTTGTTGTTGGGTTTATTGATGGCTTTGTTGTCGTCCACTATCCGTATACCGGCGTTAAGAGCAGCATAACTTTACATTTACCGGAAAGTACAATAGGGCTTCATAAGACAGTAAAATGAAGAAGATTTTTAACTGGTTTTTTAAGCATTTTCTGCCTCAACCTAGACTAAAGTCTATTGCATTTATTTGCTAATGTAGACTTAGGTCTAATTTATAAGTTTGCTCTTACTCTCTAGTGTTAACAATATAAAAAATATTTTGCTTGAAATTTACACAAAATAATAAAAGAGATTAATATGACTAATCAGAGTGTTCAACAAGCACAACTATCTTGGTTGCAATCGAGCAATGGTGAGTGGTTGTATTTCCTTGATGAGAGTCTTGCCAGTGAAGATATGATGTCAGTGATCGAACAAGATTATATTTGGTTAGTTTCTCAGGCGACATCTGCTCATAAAATCAGTGGCTACCGTATTGCCAATGAGACTATTGAAATGTTTATCAACCAATTAGCAGGTGTTGAGCAGGTCGTGGTATTTGGCCTTCCTCACGAGCAAAAAGGTAATGCACTTCATATCTATATTGAATTAAGCAGCACAACAATTGAGCTATCAACATTATCAAACGCTATTAATGCCAAACTTGCTGGCTGTATAGGAGAGTTTGCACATGCAGATGTCATTAAATATGTTGAACAACTGCCAGTGGCTAAAGATAAAGCTATTGCTAGAAAAATATTGAAATCACAAAATATTACCATGAATTACGCAGCATAAAATTATAAAAATAACGATAACGGTTACTTACCGCGATAAAAAGTAAACACGTTATCAAAACTAATAAAACAATAAAAACGCCAGCGAGTAGAGCTATTTTTACTCTAAGGTTAATAATAATTATCGAATAACATAGTGATAAACTGTTGAATTCGATTAGGATCACACATGGGGAAAGTAAAAATGTTTAATAAGAAAAAGCTTCTATTAGCAACAGGTTTATTAACTATGGCTGGCGTTGCACATGCTAGTTATGAAATTAAGTTATCAGATGAGGACTCGATTACTTTTGGTGGTTATATTAAATTAGATACTCGCTATGTTGATGGTAACATCGACAGTATTACTAAAGATTATTGGGTTGGTGCTGGTAACGTTGGTGATATTTCTAAAGTTAGTTTTCGCGCGACAGAATCACGTTTTAACACAAAATATGTACATGGAGACGTAACTGGCTTTATCGAACTTGATTTCCATGGTGGTGGCGGTAATGAAATTGTTTCAAACTCATCTAATCCACGAATTCGTCACGCATTTATCAAATATAAAAATATTCTTGTTGGCCAAACGTGGTCAACTTTTGTTAATACTAGCGCTTTAGCTGAAGGTGCTGATTTTGGTGGTCCACTTAATGCCTCAGCTTTTATCCGACAAGGCCAAATTCGTTATACTCAGGGGAACTTCCAAGTTGCGATAGAAAACCCAGAATCTGATCAAGGTGATCCGAGCCAAGATTCTATACCTGATGTTATCGCTAAATATACCTTTAAAGGTGATTGGGGTAATGTTTCAGTAGCAGGTTTAGCTCGACAGTTAAACACGCTTGGTGGTAATTCTGAGTCAGCATTTGGTTATGGTATTGCCGGTAAAATTAACATTTTTGGTAAAGATGATTTGCGTTTTCAATACCACGGTGGTGAAACCGGTCGTTACGTTGGTGTTGTTGCTGCTCGCGACTTAGTGGGTGAAGAAGTAGAAGAAACCACATCATATATGGTTGCTTATCGCCACTTTTGGTCAGAAGACATTCGCAGTACCGCCTTTTATGGTAATACTTCTACCGATGTTTCTGATGCTGATAGAACCCACTGGGGGGTGAATATCTTTAAAAATTATACCAAAGAACTTTCGTTTGGTTTAGAGGTAGGTAATTTTGACTCAGCTGATCAAAACGCTGATTCAGATTATGTACAGTTCTCAGCTAAATATGTTCTTTAGTGTTAAATTCAGTATTGTTATGGTGTCGCCGTTACCAGTACAAATAGCTTGCGTTAGTTAACCTCCAACCGAGGTTGTTTTTGGGGAAGCTTTTGCTTCCCTTTTTTTATATTCAAAGTGAAAAATGGCGATGTTTATACCAATATATCTAAGAAAGTGCGCGCTTAGCGAGAACTTAAAAGCTTAATTGCACCTTTGTAATTGTATTAGCTAGCTAGAAGTGCGGCAGCAAAGCCAATAAATACACCGCCCGTTGTTTTACCCACCCAGCGTTGACCAATAGCAGATAAGAAATAGTGACGAAAGCGAAAGGCAATAGCAACATAAACAGAAGTAAAAACAAAAGCATTGCACAAGCTTGTGCCAGCAAGCAGTACAAATTGTGGCAAAATAGCTTGCTCTGGCTGTATAAACTGTGGGAATAAAGCTGAGAAAAACACTAAAGCTTTTGGGTTACTGAGCCCTAATAAAAGGCTTTGTTTAAATAAGGTGCGTTTTGCTGGAATTTGAGCATTTTTATCGGCGAATGACCACTGACCTTTACTACGCCAAATCGCAATACCTATATAAATTAAGTAGCCAGCGCCAGCGTATTTAATAAACGCAAACGCTAACTTAGATGTCATTAAAATCAAACCGAGTCCTGAAGCTGAAATGAGCGCTAAAATCATCACGGCACTGACATGACCTAAAACACCCGCTAAGGCTTTTTTACGACCGAAATTTATACCATTACTCGCTGCTAGGATTACTGAAGGACCAATACTGATTGAGGCAAGCAGCGAAATACTAAAATAAAGATAATAATTGTGAAGTTCCATGGTATTCCGCAGAAAATTTAACTGATACCAATTATACTAAGCTCTGAGTGGGAAGAAACTTAATAGACTTGGTATGATATGCCTTAAAGGTGGCTATGGTAGCGGGCTAGCTTAAAAGTGCAAGTTTTAGATGGTGCGGAATGACGTTTTTTTGATCAGTGCCTTTATTACCATGAAAAAAAGCCGCAATTGAGCGGCTTTTTGAATATTTACCAAAGGGTTTAGCTGATTATTTCTTTAGCTTGGCAAAAGCGTCAGCAAAAGCATTACCCATGGCGGCATTATTTTCCACTTTAGGTTTTTGCGTCCTAGTATGGTTTTTATGTTGCTTATTTTTGTGATCTTTATGCATTGCTTTAGGCGCTTTTTCTGGCGCTTGACTGTTAACTTGTGGCGTAGCTTCATCTAAACGCATGGTTAAACTGATACGTTTACGCTGAGGGTCAACCTCAGTAACTTTTACTTTAACCACTTCACCGGCTTTAACAATTTCATGTGGATCACTGACAAACTTATTAGTTAGGGATGAGATATGCACTAAGCCGTCTTGATGAACCCCAACATCAACAAAAGCACCAAAATTAGCAACATTGGATATCACACCTTCTAAAATCATACCGACTTTTAAATCAGCAATAGTGTTTATCCCCTCTTGAAATGTTGCGGTTTTAAATTCAGGGCGTGGATCGCGACCTGGCTTTTCTAACTCGCTAATAATATCTTTTACCGTGATGGCACCAAATGTTTCACTAGTTAGGGTGTCAATATTGATGTTTCCAAGCGCTGATTTATTACCCATGAGATCAGTAATAGTATTTTTATGCTGCTTTAATATCGCCTCGACTACAGGGTAGGTTTCTGGGTGAACCCCTGAACAGTCAAGAGGATTATTACCCTCAGTAATACGTAAAAAACCAGCTGCTTGTTCAAAGGCTTTTGGTCCTAAACGTGCGACTTTTTTTAATTCGTTACGGTTATTGAAGCGGCCATTTTCATTACGAAAATTCACGACATTGTTTGCCATGGTTTTATTTAAACCTGACACTCTTGCAAGTAAAGGCGCAGAAGCACTATTTAAATCTACGCCAACTTTGTTAACACAATCTTCGATAATATTATCTAACGTTTGGCTCAGTTGGCTTTGACTTACGTCATGCTGATATTGTCCAACACCAATGGCTTTAGGGTCAATTTTTACCAACTCTGCAAGTGGGTCTTGCAAGCGTCTAGCAATAGATACAGCGCCGCGTATTGATACATCAAGCTCTGGAAATTCATCTGCGGCTAACTCCGACGCTGAATAAACTGATGCGCCGGCTTCACTCACGATGACTTTTGATAGTTTATGGCTTTCTATTTTAGTGATCACCTCAGCAACTAACTTGTCACTTTCACGAGACCCGGTACCATTACCAATAGCAACCAGTTCTACCTTAAACTGTTGGCATAAGTTAACTAAGGTACGAACAGATTTATCCCAGTGATTTTGTGGAGCATGTGGGAAAATTGTCGCGGTTTGTAATAATTTACCTGTGGCATCTACAATGGCGAGTTTACAACCGGTGCGCATACCCGGATCTAAACCTAAGGTGGTTTTGGGACCCGCAGGAGCAGCCATAAGTAAATCATTTAAATTACGAGAAAAAACTTTTATTGCTTCTACTTCGGCTTGCTCGCGTAAGCTGCCAAGTAGTTCTGTTTCTAAACTTTGGCTAAGTTTTAATTTCCAAGTAGAGCTAACCACTTTCGTTAAAAACTCTGCTGCCGCTTGTCCTGTTAAACGTAAATTGAAATGTTCAGTAATTAATTGCTGGGCACTAGAGAATGCGCCTTCTTGCCCAGGATTAGCATCAATGCGTAATGAAAGAAAGCCTTCGTTACGACCCCGTAACATGGCTAACATGCGATGCGAGGGTACACTTCTTAAAAGCTCTGAATGCTCAAAATAGTCTCTATATTTTGTGGCTTCGCTAGCTTTGCTTTTAACCACTTTGCTGCAAAGGTGAGCTTGTTTAAGTAAATGTCGACGTAACTTTTGGATCAAATTGGCATCTTCAGCAAAGCGCTCGACTAAAATAAAATGAGCACCTTCAAGTACCGATTTTTCATCTATAAAACCGTGCTCTTTATTGATAAATGCTACGGCTTCAAGTTCAGGATTAAGCTGCCAATTATTATAAATATTATTAGCTAAGGGCTCTAAACCACCGGTGATGGCTATTTGCCCTTTGGTTTTTCGTTTTGGCTTAAAGGGTAAGTATAAATCTTCCAAGCGAGTTTTATTATCGGCCTTATTTAGCTCTGTTGTTAATGCTGGCGTTAATTTTCCTTGCTGCTCTATGCTAGCAATAATAACGCTTCTACGAGCGGATAAATCTCTTAAATAGCTTAAACGCTGAGCCAAGTGGCGCAAGTGATTATCGTCAAGGCCTTGTGTGGCTTCTTTACGATAACGAGCGATAAAAGGCACTGTTGAACCTTCGTCTAATAAATTTATCGCGGTATTTATTTGGCTCGTTTTTACATCAAGTTCTTTGGCTATTTGCTCAGCAATTGGCGTCATTTATCGGGGGTCCTAGTGCAATAAGTAATGGGTATGCTTATCGTATTTTCTGTGTGCGTAGTATATACCCAAATAGCGTTGATATGCGATATTCAAGTACTTGTTCTTTTAGCTAAAATAAAGTGAGTTAATTTAACTCACTACGTTGATAGTATTTTAATCGTGTGGCACTTAAAATAACGCTACAATGTTTTTATTCATCACCTAATTATATATAAAACGGAATTATTATGGCTCTCTCTGTTGTTGTTTTAGCCGCGGGTAAAGGTACTCGCATGCGTTCTTCATTACCTAAAGTACTTCATGCTGTTGCTGATAAACCTATGGTAGCGCATGTTATTGATGCCGCCCGCCAAGTTGAAGCAACAAATACCTATGTAGTTTATGGTTTTGGCGGTGATGTGTTAAAAAGTAAAATTACCGGTGATGATTTAATTTTTGTCGAACAAAAAGAACAACTTGGTACTGGCCATGCCGTTGATATGGCATCACCATTTTTAACTGATGAAGAAGATGTGTTAGTGCTTTATGGCGATGTACCTTTAACGAAAGTGAGTACATTACAGCGTTTAATTGCCGCTAAGCCTGACAATGGCATGGCATTATTAACAGTACATTTAGCGAACCCTGCTGGCTACGGTCGCATTATGCGTGATAGCGTCGGCACCGTAGTGGGTATTGTTGAGCAAAAAGATGCCACCCCAGAGCAATTACTTATTAACGAAGCCAATACCGGTATTTTGTTAGCGAATGGCGGTGACCTAAAGCGTTGGTTATCAAACTTATCCAGCGATAATGCCCAAGGCGAGTACTATTTAACCGATATTATTGCTGCATGTCATCAAGAGGGTAAGCTAATTGCTACCGCTCATCCAGATAGTGAAATTGAAGTGGAAGGTGCTAATAACCGCGTACAATTGGCCGGTTTGGAACGCGCATATCAATTAAGGAAAGCGGAAGAGTTAATGATTGCTGGCGCTACGTTACGTGACCCTAATCGCATCGATATTCGCGGTAAGGTTACTGTCGGCCAAGAAGTTGTCATTGATATTAATTGTATTTTTGAGGGCGATGTTGAAATTGCAGAGCATGCTATTATTGGCGCGAATTGCATTCTTAAAAATTGCCGTATCGGTAAAAATGCTGAAATTAAGCCAAATAGCATTGTTGAAGATGCCATTATTGGTGAATTAGCCTCTGTTGGTCCTTTTGCGCGTATTCGTCCTGGTTCAGAATTAAAACGTGATGCCCATGTCGGTAATTTTGTCGAAATGAAAAAAACGACTTTAGGTGAAGGTGCAAAAGCAGGTCACTTGTCTTATTTAGGTGATGCTGAAATAGGCCCTAAGGCAAATATCGGTGCAGGCACGATTACGTGTAATTATGATGGCATAAATAAATCGAAAACCATTATTGGTGCTGGCGCTTTTATTGGTTCAAATACTTCATTAGTGGCACCGGTGACCATTGGCGAAATGGCAACAACAGGCGCAGGTTCAGTTATTGTTAAAAATGTTGCGGATAATGAATTAAGTGTTGCACGAGGTAAGCAGCGTAATATTCCTGGTTGGCAACGACCTAGCAAAAAATAACGTAGTAACGACATTAATCACGACATATTTTGCTATAAATGCACTAGTTTAAAAGCTAGTGCATTTTTATTTTTACTTTATTGAAAAATCATCACCTCACAGCAATAAAAGATGAATAATAGAGATAACACGAGGTTACTGTGCAAACGTAACTAAGTTTATTGATTTTCCTCATATATTGATGTCCGATCTTTAGATAAATATTGTTTTTATTTTCAGCTTTTGTTTTAATAGCTAAGTTTTAAATCGAAACTTTTTAAGAGTAAAACGAAAGCAATGTCAAAACGAAATACGCAACAACGCCGCCATACTATTATTGCGGAGTTAAGCAACCTAGGTGAAGTAAGTGTTGATAGCCTTGCAAAAAAGTTTGATACCTCAGAAGTTACCATTCGTAAGGACTTAGCCGTATTAGAAAATAGTGGTTTACTGCTACGAAGGTATGGTGGTGCGGTACCATTACCTAATGAAATAATTGAACCTAAAACCGAAAAAGTTTCGAAACGAAAGATAATTATAGCGAAAACGGCAGCGTCGCTGATCCGAGATCATAATCGTATTATTTTAGATAGCGGAAGTACAACATCAGCTTTGGTGCGAGAACTAAGTGCTAAACAAGGCTTAGTTGTGATGACCAACTCGCTTGCTATTGCTTCTGACTTACATGCCTTAGAAAATGAACCGACATTATTGATGACCGGTGGTACTTGGGATCCGCATTCAGAATCTTTCCAAGGGCAAGTCGCAGAAAGTGTTTTACGTTCTTATGATTTTGATCAGCTATTCATTGGTGCTGACGGTATTGATTTAGCACGTGGCACAACAACATTTAATGAATTATTGGGCTTAAGCCGTGTCATGGCCGAAGTGTCGCGTGAAGTTATTGTCATGTTAGATTCAGAAAAACTTAATCGAAAAATCCCTAATTTAGAATTACCTTGGGGCAAAATTCACACGTTGATCACAGATGCAGATATGCCTGAAAACGTGCGAAATGAAATAATTAAACAGGGTGTTAACCTCGTTATCGCCAGTTAAAAAAGGATAGAGAATATGTGTGGAATTGTTGGTGCTGTCGCACAACGTGATGTAGCAGACATTTTAGTAGAAGGCTTAAAACGATTAGAATATCGTGGTTATGATTCTGCTGGTGTGGCGATTGTTGATAATGATAATCAACTTAAGCGTGCTCGTCGTTTAGGTAAGGTGCAAGAACTTGCTGATGCGTTACAAGCTAGTCCAATTGTTGGTGGTACTGGCATTGCGCATACACGTTGGGCAACACATGGCGCACCAAGCGAAATTAATGCTCATCCACATGTATCATCAGAGACGATAGCTGTTGTGCACAATGGTATTATTGAAAACCATGATGCTTTACGCACACGTTTACAAGCTTTAGGTTATATCTTTACCTCTGAAACAGACACCGAAGTTATCGCACATTTAGTTCATCATGAACTAAAAACGGCTGATAGCTTGTTAAGTGCGGTGCAAATTACAGCTAAGCAATTAGAAGGTGCTTATGGCACAGTTGTTGTTGATACTCGTGATAAAGACCGTGTTGTGGTTGCGCGTTCAGGCAGCCCATTAGTGATTGGTTATGGTGTTGGTGAAAACTTTATTGCCTCAGACATGTTGGCGCTATTACCTGTTACTCGTAAATTTTCCTTCTTAGAAGAAGGTGATGTTGCAGAAGTTACCCGTTTTGAAGTTAATATTTTTGATACTGACGGCAAGCCAGTAGTGCGCGAAGCAAAAGAGTCAGAAGTGAGTCATGACACGGGCGATAAAGGTGAATACCGTCATTACATGCTAAAAGAAACTTACGAGCAGCCGACCGCTATTCGTAACGCTTTAGAAGGTCGTTTATTAGGTAATGTACTAGATATTCAAACTTTTGGTGATGGCGCCGATGCTATTTTTCAAGAAATTGAACATGTGCAAATTATTGCCTGTGGTACAAGCTACCATTCAGGTATGGTGGCGCGTTATTGGTTAGAAGCCCTTGCAGGTGTTTCATGTAATATTGAAATTGCCAGTGAGTTTAGATATCGCCAATCTCATGTGCCTAAAAATGCCTTACTAGTCACTATTTCACAATCGGGTGAAACCGCTGACACTTTAGCTGCTTTGCGTTTAGCAAAAGAAATAGGTTACCGTGCAAGCTTAACTATTTGTAATGTTGCGGGCTCTTCTTTAGTACGTGAATCAGATTTGGCCTTTATGACCAAAGCGGGTGCAGAAATTGGTGTAGCATCAACCAAAGCCTTTACCACACAACTTGTTGGTTTGTTAATGATGACCTTAGCCATTGGTCAACATCACGGTATGTCACAAGATAAGCAAAACGAAATTGCACTATCGTTGATGACTTTACCTAATAAGCTTGAAGAAGTATTAGCGCTTGCGGGCTCTATTGAAGACTTAGCTGAAGATTTTGCTGACAAGCAGCATGCATTGTTTTTAGGCCGTGGCGATCAGTACCCTATCGCAATGGAAGGTGCATTGAAGCTGAAAGAAATTTCATATATTCATGCTGAAGCTTATGCTGCAGGTGAACTTAAACATGGTCCATTAGCGTTAATTGATGCCGAAATGCCGGTTATTGTTGTGGCACCAAAAAATGATTTAATTGAAAAATTAAAATCAAATGTTGAAGAAGTTCGTGCACGTGGCGGCTTAATGTATGTCTTTGCTGATGCTAGTGCTAACTTTAGTAGTGATGACACCATGAAGGTTATTAATGTTCCGCATTGTGACGATATCATTGCACCCATCGTATATACCTTACCACTACAATTATTGTCTTACTATGTCGCAATAATTAAAGGTACTGATGTTGATCAGCCGCGTAACTTAGCAAAATCAGTGACGGTTGAATAATATAAGCACTTATTAGTAATTTTTTTGTCGCAGGACAATAAAGGGGCGAAGCGATCACCCCAAGGTTACAAACTTTATTGTTTTTCGACATTTTTTAAATTCTAAATAAGGTTGGAAAGTGGAAACTCTGATCGAGTTTCCACTTTTTTAAAATTTTATCCGAAGGTAGTTGTTAAAATTTACAAGCCAATAAAATACGCTACTAGTTTCTCAAGGCCTCTAATTTTTCAAACGCTTTTTGGGCTGTAATTTTTCCTTAATTAAAAGTGTATTGCTCCCAATCAGCAAGATCTTCTGCTAAGAAACTTTCTTCATAATGCTCGGCATTTACTTCACTTCCTATAGCAAAATAACAGTTAGCTAAACTAGCCAAAATCCATTTTCGAGCACTTCTTTCATAAATGTGTACTATGTCGCTTGACCAGAATATCTTTCTTAGTTTTTAAATATAAAAAAAGTAAAACTTGGGGGTGGAAAGTTTAAATCTCAATGAGGAAGATAAAAGAGTTATCGATGACTATTTGATGGTTGTGTGTTGCCAAGACAACTAAAAAGGATGAACTATGTTGCTTAAAATAATTTAAGTTATTAATAACTTTGTTTTTGGCGTCTTGTACCTCGGTTGGCGATAACTTTGCAACACCAACAAAATTTTAATTAGTAGGCTGGGTTATCTTGATCAAGACTTTCACACCACAGCTTTAAATCTAAATCCAATTATTGAAAAATTTATCAATGAACAGTCTTTAGTATTTATCTGATAATTAAAGTGTTTATCAATAATGTGTTTTTATTTGCCAATTTTTGTAACTTATAAGGTTTTTTTGACATCTAAAACTAAAGCATGAAAAACATGCATGCTGATTTTAAATTTAATAACATCTAATGTATCGGGGGTTAATATGTGTAGTACGCCAAGACCTAGAACTAAAGTGAAAGGTAAAGCGGGTAGTAGCGGCAGTATACTATCAACTATGAGTTCTGAGGCTAGAAGTAGCTTTACTGAGCGCGCTAATGCAGCTCAAGAGCGCCGTCATCAAATTTCTATCAAAACCCAGCAAAAAAAACAGCAATCTAACGCCTCTATAAAAAATGCTAAAAAAGTAGCACGTTCGGCTAAAAAGCAAAAAAATAGCTTTAGCTCTTGGTTGCTTAATGCGAGCCTAAAAGATGTTTTTATGATGTTATTCTTTAATAACTCAAAACATACTTAGTTTAATTTATATCGTTATGGTAATGATTTTATTATGAATAATCATGAAAAATCACTTTCAGATTTACGAATATCCTCTATAGCATCTAATAACTTATCGGGTGCTTTTCTGAAGGTACTTGGCCCCTTGCTTGATAGATTATTGGGCATAACAAAATTACGAAAGATATACCTATCTTGTCAATTATCGGGGTTGGACAAACAAAAATTTTCGATGCAGTTGCTAGCAGCATTAGGCGTTCAAATCTCTGGTGGTGAAAGTATTATAGCTAAAACTCCTCTTACTGGACGATGCATTGTGGTATGTAATCATCCTTACGGTATGATTGAGGGGGTTATTATTGCGCACTTACTTACTTCATTACGCTCAGATACTAAAATAATGGCCAATGTCGGTCTAAAAATGTTTAAAGAAATTGATGATTACTTTATTTTTGCCAACCCCTTAAAACCTCAAGTAGCAATAAATAACTCAGCAATTAAGCAGTGTTTTAGACATATCAAACATGAAGGATTATTAGTTATTTTTCCTGCAGGAAGAGTGTCTTTTTATCATTCCGATAAACAACGAATAACAGATGGTGATTGGAATCGGTTGGCCGTTAAAATTGCCACTAAAACAGCAACCCCCATTTTACCTGTGTTCATATCTGGCACTAATAGTAAGCTATTTCATCGAATGGGCCGAATTTATTATCGCTTTCGTTTATTAATGCTGGCGCGTGAAATGTTGAAATTACAGCAGCATCATATCAGCTTAAAAACAAACAATTTAATTCAACCTAAACAACTCAAACAATTTGGTGATATTGAAAAAATGAATGATTTTGTTCGACTGCAATGTTATTTAAATGATGAAAATTACTTTAGGCCCTGGCAAAAAAATGATGAAACAAGCTCATTTAGAGACATTATTCCACCGGCAAACAGTTCAGTAATCATAGCTGAGTTATCTCACTTACCAAGTAAGCAACACCTATTAGATTTTAAATCTTTTTCTGTGTATTACGGTTATCAGCATCAAATACCTGTTTGTGTGCAAGAAATTGCCCGTTTGCGAGAAATTACCTTTCGAAAACTAAATGAAGGTAGTGGTGAATCTTGTGATACTGATAAATTTGATGCGACTTATATGCACTTATTCATCTTCGATCATAAAGAGGAAGAAATTATTGGCGCGTATCGAATTGGTCAAACAGATTTATTGCAAAAAAATGGTGGTGTATCTCAACTCTATCTCTCACAAATGTTTCACTTTCAGGCTAAATTTATTAATCAACAACAGCCCTGTTTAGAAATGGGACGATCATTTATCGTAGAAGCGCACCAGAACAGTTTTCATGGCTTGCTATTATTATGGAAAGGCATAGGCGCTTTTGTTGGCCAAAATCCTCGATATAGAACCTTGTATGGTACGGTATCTCTAAGTAAATTATATGACCCACGTTCAGTGGCCTTGATGAATGAAGTTATGGTAACAACGGGCAGTGGCGTTAAGGCTAAAGCAAGGTTTGATGGGCAACTTCATCCTGAAGTAAAAGATTTTATTAACGCTGAGCCACTAGAACTGAGTCAATTATCAGCATTGGTCATGGGCATTGAACAAGACAACAAAGATATTCCAGTATTATTGAAGCAGTATCATAAATTGGGTGCTAAATTTCACTGTACGGGCATTGATTTAAACTTCAATCATACACCGGGTTTACTGCTCAGTGTTGATTTACCTAGCGCCCCTGATAAATTATTAACGCTTTATCTTGGCAATGATAAAAACAAGTACCTAAATTACGGCAAATAGGTTGGGGGCTATTAATAAAACCTATAATCTTAAGCTAATTATTATTGAATATCGTTATTTAGATGTACTTATAAACAAGTAAAAAACACTATCAAGAGTAACTGTTTTGTAAGAAACTTACCTTTCATCCGTCTAATTTAAAGTATTAGAGAGTTTAAGGAGTTAGAACCTCTTGATTGTAAACGATGGTAACTTTCTTTATATAATATTGCGCTCCATTATATAGCGCTGTAAAAAATGAGCTATAAAGGTGCGCGGTTAATGGTAATAAATGATTCAGAAAGGCAAAACTTTGCAACTATAAAAAATAAATTTGACGATGCAGAATTTATGAATAAAGTAAGGCGAGATATGCATAAGTTTGCGTCATTACAATTAAAAGATGAAGGGCTAGCAGAAGATGCTGTGCAAGAAGCTTTGATAGCAGCACACAAAAACAGAGCATCTTTTGGTCGAAAATCAGCTTTCAAAACATGGGTTTTCGCTATTCTAAAGAATAAAATCATCGATATATTACGCAAGCGAAAAAGAGAAATAAACATCAGTGAATTTTCTGATGACGACTCAGATGATATATCAGATACTTTATTTAATGAGCGTGGTTTTTGGCATTTAGAAGAACGACCTATTGGGTGGACAGCACCTATGGAGTCGGTGAAAGACGAACATTTCTGGAGAGTATTCGAAACATGTTTGGCAGGTTTACCTGAAAACTTGGCTCAACTTTTCATGATGCGAGAGTTCCTTGAACTTGAAAGTACTGAAATTTGTAGTACGTTGGATATTTCTACTAGCAATCTGCACGTTATGCTCTATCGAGCAAGAGTTCGCCTAAGAGAATGCTTAGAGAATAAATGGTTTAAACAGGAGTAGTAGCAATGATGAATTGCAAACAAGCAACACGACTTTTATCCGATGCCCAGGAGCGTAAGTTGACTTTGAAGGAAAAAACAACACTAACAATGCATACTGCTATGTGCTCAGCGTGCCGTAATTTTGGCAAACAGATGGAGAGTATTCGACATATTAGTCTCGATTATGTCCGAGGTAATAACAGTAAAGATGAAAATGAGTTCGATGAATAGGGTTTTATACCAATGCTACTAAGTTTGTTCCCGTTCAGTGAAGTTGAAAAGGTTTAGCGGCAAGGCATTGATTGAAGGTAATGGTTATTCTCGACAACTGCTCCTGCGTTGTTCTAATGACTCACATCCTTGTGATAACCTTGTCGACATCAATAACGTGGCCTGTAAGGCTTTTAAAATCAACCTTGGGGAGCTTACCAGCGATTCGATAACCGCCGTTGATTTCCTTCATATAGAACTATATTCACAAAATGATCATTGTTCTCAAAGCGCTGAGTGGGAACAAATCTAATAGACTTGCTATTAGTTCCTATCTAACCGTTATAAATTTAATTATTCTGCTGGTTGCAATTAACAACAAGTAGCTTAATTTTACTTTTTGAGGGGGAGTCAAATTTTGGTTAGTGCGCCGTGATTTTTTACATGTTGGGCAACCAGTCGCAAAGATGTCAATTGAATAGTCGCCACCATTTTTCTGATGTTAGTGCAATAACGCTTCAGTGAAGGGAGGCTATTGCGCACGAGCTGAATGCTCATTAACGCCAGTAAACAAGCTGCAATTTTTTATGAAAACTCTCTTAAGTTAGTTGCTTATGGTCTTATAAAATAACCTGTTGTTGAGACAGCTCTTTCACTATCGACTGACAAAAACCTTTAAATTTCTCATCACATGGACGATTAAATGCTGTTGCTAAGTTCTCATAGAGTGTTGCTTGAGATAAAGGTTTCGCGGCTAGCATTTGTAACAGCAAGATAGTGGCCGAATTTGTTTCAATAAACCTTGTTTCATTATCTATATCTCGGTAAACAATTAAACAAGTTTCTTGTGGTGATTCTGGCTGAAATGCTTTACAAATTTGATGAACGGGCCACTGATAAATTAACGGCAATAATGGCTGATTAAGGGTGATTTCCCCTGCTTGCGGAGCTATTGGTTGTGTGTCTGCAGTGTCAATGTATAGTTCGACCCATTCATAATGGGCCAGCTCAAAAAACCAAGCAGGTAAATCATCCAAAGTGGAGCTTTGCTGAAGGTACTGTAAAAACTCTTCAGGTATATCCTTGAAAAAGGGTGATCTTGCACGCCAATCTTTAAAAAAGGCACGGCTAATGGTTGTCCATACCGCTGAAGTTGTTAAACTTTTTGATACTGGGAAGCAGGTGTTGATAAAACCACTAACATTATTAAACAACAGTTCTTCGTACACCCTAGCTCGTCGAGCATTAATACCAAAAGGTAAAGCTTCTGTACTGGGAAAACGTAAATATTTTCCAAGCGATAATTGGAATGCTCTAAGCTCGTTTGGCACTGTCATAGATGATCCCGTTACGTTTGGTTAATGCTTGATGTTGTAGCTGCTTAATAATTTCTATTTCATTCATTAAGTCATTCATACCTGGATAATTAAAGTCACGCTCTAAGCAGGTAGGTGTCTTCACATCAGAAATTAATGAATAACTGTGGCTAAGGAGTTGCCAAACTGGGTCTATTACTTTAGCACCATGACTATCAATAATAAGCCCGTCAGACTCAGTAAAGTGACCTGCAACATGAATATAACCGACTTTTTGTAGCGGCAAAGCTTCAAGATAGTGATAAGGGTTGAAGTCGAAATTTTGGCTATTCACATAAATATTATTAACATCTAAATGTAAAAAGCAGCCAGAGCGCTTTACAATTTCACAAATAAATTCTTCTTCAGACATTTCCCCATTTGGCGGGCTTATATAGTAGGAAGCGTTCTCTATACCAATTTGCATACCTAATAATTCTTGGCTTTGCTGTATACGGCTTACAACCCACTGAATAGCCTGTTCCGTAAAGGGAATTGGCAGTAAATCATACAAATGTCCGTCATCAGTACACCAAGACAAGTGCTCAGTATAAAATGCAATATTGTGTTTATTGATAAATTGTTTGATTTGGCCTAACAAGTCTATATCGAGTGGCTCAGTGCCGCCTAGAGACAAAGACAGACCATGACAAATAAACGGATATCGCTCAGTAAATGAACGTAGATCTTTTTGATATTGGCCACCTATGTTCAACCAGTTCTCAGGTGCTAGCTCAAAAAAGTCAACATCAGGTGTATCTAATTGCTTTAGATCACTTAACATTTCTCTGCGAAAGCTCAAACCTGCACCTTGAAGTTTTTTCATAAGTCGACCTTATTAATGTTTTAAAAAATGTCTAGAGAGAATAAATGTACCTCTCTAGACCTAAATCAAGTTTGTTATCACTTAGCTAACACGCTTACTTTCACCGCACTTACCTTCACCACATTTACCTTCTTTGGTTTTTTTACTTTCGGTACTGCGCTTACTCTCGCCGCACTTACCTTCACCGCACTTACCTTCTTTAGCTTTTTTACTTTCGGCATTACCTTTACTTTCGCCGCACTTACCTTCACCACATTTACCTTCTTGAGCCTTGGTATCTACTTGGGCAAGTTGGTAGCCTGAGTCAAGTGCATTAGCTGAAAATGGATTGTCGTAGGCCATTGCAGAGCCAGAAGTCAATGCGATAGATGAACTTAATACCAAACTAGTGATTAATGAAGTTTTCATAAATATATACCTTAAATAGATTTTATACTGTTAATTAAATGGCGGTGTTCACTTAAACAGCGCGTTCATCTTAGTAGTCGTAGTAGACACGCTAGTTCTTACACTTTTTTTTATTTATTTTTTTATTAACCATTTTGAATAAGATTAATTATGACTTTGTAAGAGTTATAGGTGACAGCCTCTAAGCTCTGAGTGGGAACAAACTTAATAGACTTGGTATAAGGTTATTTGAAAGGTAAGAATAGTCACTTTTACCATCAGACTAATGTTAGCTAATCTGTTTTAATATTATAGTGTTAATGGCTATAGTGCCTAAAGTAACTGCCTGTATAGATAAAAAAATAATAGTTATGAAAATAAATATAAAAATAGGTAATAATTCTCTGAATAGACGTGCCAATGTTTTTAATATAGGCACTGAATCAATAGTATTATTTAGCATGGCGATATTATCGCCATAAATGTAATTTGGAATGAATAAGCGCTTAATTGATGTGAGTTCTCTTTCTCTCGTGGCCATTTGGTTATCGGTTAAGTCATTAAAAATAAGATTAATATTTTTGGTATTATGTTCCAATGTCATTAATTGATGAAACCAATTTCGAGGAATGTAAATTAGATCTCCCTGCTCCATAATGAGTGAAATGGCTTGCTTCTTCTTCTTTCTTTGAAAAGGTAAGGCAATGTTATAAAAAGGCCAGCACTTTAATGGCGCATCAGGGGGAAGGAGTAACCACTGCTTAGAGCCACTTAAACATATATTTAATAAATCAGTACTCCTTTGATCGTAGTGAAAATAGGATATATTGCCTTTATTATGATGCCACAAACGCATTTTTTCTCTAAATTGAGTATTTGGGTTATCTAATAAACACTTAATAATAGGGAGATTAAATACATAGTTACGAATGGTACTGTCGTCAAAGTAAGTATAAAGAAACGGCGCTGCACCACGTGAGTACAAAGGTTTTATCTTGTCTTTTTTGTCAGTAACTATTTTGTTTAAGGTATTGGGCTTGAAGGCACTTTTAATTAATATTGGTTTTTTAGACTGAATAAAATCACGATAAAAATTGCGGTATTCAATTTCCTGACTATTAATGATCATGATGCTAATTCAGTTTACTTGTTCTTACAATATGAGGATTGTTTTTAAGCGGCGCTTGATAATCATTTAATAATGTCAGCGTCAAACCTTGTTGATTGACCGCAAGCCAAGTATTTTCACCCTGAGGATTTACTGGATAAATAGCGCTTCTAGCTTGATTAAACTTAGGTGAAATAGCGGGTAACCGTGAGCGCTGTTCATCACGATTGAAAAATAACTCATAGCCAATATCAGTAAGTAAATAACTTAAGGTATACATTAAGCTATCAACAACCTTTTTGTTTGATGTTGGTTCGATTACTTGATTGTCTGAGAAAGGTAGCGGTAGCAGGGGCTAAGCCAAATGACTGAGGTTGTGAGTTTTGTTGTGCAAAAGAAATTTGAGCTATCATGGCGTAATGATGTACCGCATGACTGCTAGCAAAAACCAGTTCTCTGGCAACAGAAGTCTGCACGTGTTGAATGTTTTGCTTACTGATAGACACCTCTGTGGCGAGCGTGATTAATTTATTAAGTTTATCTTCTGTAAGCTGCTCAATCCACTCAGTTATTTCATTTAATTTGCCAATGGCTAGTCTTGGTAATAACTCAAACTGGCTGCCACGACTTCTAACATTATAGTCAATCAGTTCCTTGTTTAGACCTGAAATAATGGCTTGATAATGATCAATTATATGTCTCATGTGAGAGCCTGTTGAACTGATGAAATTCGGTGATATGATAGCGGTATAATCTGCTTTTGATACCGACTCAAGATATGAAATACCTTGTTCAATTATTTTCAACTGACTTGCAATCATTTTATTTTACTTCCGACTTTTTTAGCATAAAACTACTTTTTAGTGCGACTTTTCAAAATCACTTCAATCAATTCTTCAGGTATCTTTTCAATTGGATCTTGCTTTATAAAAGCTGATTGAGACATGCGAATGGCATTTTTATAACTTTTAACATAAGCCTGACATTCAGGGCACATACTCAAATGTAGTTTAAACTTAATTTTTTCAACATAGGTTAATTTGCCTTCATGAAAGTCATATATGAAGCTATCAACTTCTTTACAAGTTAACATGCCTGGCACATATTTAGTCATCAACCGTCTAATCATCAGCACTTTAATTCACCTTCCAATTATTTTCTGAGTTTGCTTTGTCATGTTGCTCTAAAATTGCTTTTAGCAGCAATCTGGCCCGGTGTAACTGTGTTTTTACTGACACTTCAGATATAGACAATATTTTTGCTGTTTCTTTGGTATTCATTTCTTGGATGTCTCTAAGCAGTAAAACGTTACAATATTTTTCTGGGAGTTGATAAATAATTTCATTTAGCGATAGTTTTGTTTCATTTTTTTCAAATACAGTTTCAATATTATTCGCTAAACTGCAGCCTAACTCATTGTTGTTACTATCACTAAATGCTGTTCGCTCTCCATACTCGTTATAATGTTGGGTAAAATCCTCAAATGATGTGGTGTTTTGTCTTTTTCGCCGTCTGATCATCATTAATGCCTCGTTGACAGTAATGCGATGTAGCCATGTAGCTAAACTAGAATCCTTCTTAAAAGATGGAATATTCTTAAATACTTGAATAAAGGCTTTTTGTAAACATTCTTGCGCGTCATCATTGGTGCCAAAAAATCGTCGGGCAACGGCATACATTTTCGAGCTGTATTGGCGCACCAATGTTTCATAGGCCAAATTGTCATTTTTCAATAGCCCCTCAATAAGTTTTTTTTCACTATCTAGAGCTACATTGGCAGAAGTTTGTTTTTTCAAAAAAGTTGTAACCTTTTTAATTGAGTGGCATCAAATAACTAAATTAACGAATATTCATCTAAAAATCACTATTTAATAATTTCCAATGTTAAGTAGTTTTTTACAAGGAGTAGACATTGAAATCACTACTAATAAAAACTCATAGTTTATTAAACAAAACCCGAAAAATTGATTTCTTAGCCCCGCTGATGCTGAGAATGTACTTGGTTCCTGTATTTTGGATGGCAGGCACTAAAAAAATTGAAGGCTTTGAAGGAATTGTTGCATGGTTTGGCAATACTGAATGGGGTTTAGGGCTGCCTTTTCCTTTTCTTATGGCCATTTTAGCTACCGCGACTGAATTTTTTGGTGCGATAGCGCTTTTCTTTGGTTTTGCGGTAAGGTGGTTTTCAATTCCACTGATGTTCACTATGGTTGTTGCCGCAGGAACGGTTCACTGGGACAACGGCTGGCAAGCGATTACCGACCCAAGTGCCCCCTTTGCTAATGAACGAGTAATCGAGGCCTCAAACAAATTGGCGATTGTTAAAGAGGTACTGCAAGAGCACACCAATTACGACTATATTACTTCTTCAGGCAGTGTGGTAATGCTAAATAACGGTATCGAGTTTTCGGTTACTTATTTTATTATGTTATTAGCTTTATTGTTTATTGGCGCTGGACGTTATGTCAGTGTTGATTATTGGGTTGAACGTGCCTTATATAAAGAGCAAAAAGCACTGGCATCCAAAGCATAAACATTGATGTATATTGCTCATGATATGAAAATTAAAAATATTATTCTACCTGCAATCGACGGGACAATATTTGATATGCATAGCATAGCAGGGAAACCTTTTATGCTATCGTTCTTTCGCTTTGCGAGTTGCCCTTTTTGTAATATGAGAATGCATGAACTGGTCAAACGATATGGTGAGTTAGGGGATGATTTTACTATTGTCGCCCTTTTTGATTCACCTATCGATAACTTGACACTACATGCGGAAGGACATAATGCGCCATTTCCTATTTTAGCTGATGAAGATAATTGGTATTACAAGCAATATGGTATTAAGCATTCAGTTCTAGGCGTTATTAAAGGAATGCTTTTTAGAATGCCAACACTGATACAAGGGATGGCAAAGGGTTATATACCCACCACTATTAAAGGCAGCATGACAACAATGCCAGCAGATTTTCTAGTTACTTCAAATGGTATGGTACATCAAGCGTACTATGGAAAAGATGAGGGTGATCATTTGCCTTTTGATCGTATAAAAGAATTTTCACATCAACAATCATTTGAGTAAGCCGAGTTTGCAAAATGCAAAAAGCCAATTTATTAAATCAATTTCAACGAAATGCTGTGGCGATAATAAGCCTTGTGGTGGCATTAACAGGGCTCGGTTATAACACATGGCGTAATGAGCAAACGGAAGGTAATAGAAACCAACGCTTTGCTTCATTTATGGTGTTATCAAAGCTTAATGAATTACAAGAATTAGTCTTTTACCGCAGATACGACCCCATGCTGGAAACTCAAGGTGACTCAATAAAGGGCTGGGCCTATGTGTTAACTATTCATGATCTAGCACAAGTGTTACCAGCACCATTACCTGATAATGCCGATAAACTCAGTGTAACCTGGGAGCTTAATTGGGAGCAGATTGAAAATGATCAGAAAAGTGCTGATGCTATATTAGCTGAACTTGATGAAATGAGAGATAAGACTATATTGCTCTTAAATACACTTAAATAATTCTTGCTGTTAATCAGGCGAAATTTATGGTGTTAGCGTGTCATGATATAAAAAACGCTTTAACTTAAGGTGACTTCATGCTGAATTATCAGACTAATTACTGCTCAAGTTTAGCCTCAATACTACTATAGGTCGAAACTAAATAAGGGACTAAATAAGTCAACATTATTTTTAATCTATGGTGCAGTTCAATTTCTCCAGAAAAAAATAATATCACCATGATTAATTAACATCAGTAGTGTTCCAACGATCGTTGCTACTTTTATACCAATTCTATTAAGTTTCTTCCCAGTCATTGAAGTTTAAAAGGTTTAGCGGCACAGGTTCACAGTGCCAGATTGAACCAAAGTACCTACACTCATGTAGGCAAGGTATTGATTTTGATAATGGTTATTCTCGACAACTGCTCCTGCGTTGTTCTAATGACTCACATCCCTGTGAGAACATTGTCAAAATCAATAACGCGGCCTGTAAGCCTTTTAAAATCAACCTTGGGGAGCTTGCTAGCGATTCGATAACCGCCGATAATTTCTTTCATATAGAATAACTATATTCAAAAAAATGATCGTTGTTCTCAAACCGCTGGTAAGCGCTGAGAGAGAACGAACTTAATAGGTTTGGTATTATCGAGCGCTTTAAGGTATTTCTTTTAATCGCCAAAGAAAATCAATGTATTATCTTGTTCACGTCGATAAAGCCTTAATTAATATTTTCTATGGCTGCGTTTGCCATGAAAGCAATGAGTCTATCTTGCTCCAACGGCTTGCTATACCAGTAACCTTGGATCTCATCACAGTGAATGCTTTTTAAAAAATCAACATGAGCTAATTCTTCTACGCCTTCAGCAATTATGGTTAAGTTAAGATTTTTCCCCAAGGCGACAATGGTACTAATGATTGCTTTATCTTCATCATTAGTGTGGCAGTTTTTAACAAACGATTGATCTATTTTGAGTTTATCTATGGGAAAACGTTTTAGGTAAGATAATGATGAATAACCTGTTCCAAAATCATCAATAGAGAGTTGTATGCCATTTTTCTTCAGTTGATTAAGTACACATAAGGTCATCTCTTCGTTATGCATAAATACACCCTCAGTGATCTCAAGCTCTAAGTTTTTTGCATTTAGTTTTGTATCTTTTAATGTCTGAAGAACTAATTTTAAAAAATCAGGATGCGAAAATTGTCGTGGGGATACATTTACCGCGACCACTATGTCTGCATGACCTAAACTCACTAACTCTTTAGTAAACCGACACGCCTGCTCAAGAATCCATTGGCCAATAGGAACGATCAAACCAGATTGTTCTGCTAAAGGTATAAATTCGGCTGGCGATATTATGCTACCTTCGCGCTTCCATCTAACGAGGGTTTCTATGCCTGTTATTTCTTGTTGGGCTAAATTTAACTGCGGTTGAAAAACTAGAAATAACTCATTTTTTACAACCGCATTTCTCAAATCATCGATCATGTTGGTATTTCGGAAAATTTCATACTCAACTTCAGTGCAAAATAATGAAAAATATTCATGCTGATTAGCGTGGGCAACAGATAATGCTGAAAATGCATTTTTGATTAAACGGTTTTTGTCTTCTCCATGAGTTGGGTATAAACAAAAACCAAAGTCTAATTCAATAAAGAACTCACCATATAGTGTAATTAGTGGTTTTTCAGCAATATAAATAATTTTTTTAGCGATTAATTGCAAAGAGAGTTCATCATTTTTCCCCCGGTAAATTAAAGCAAACTGATTTTCATTAAGGTGATATAAAAGTAGTTCATCAGGGAGGGTTGTTTTTAGATGATCACAGAACTTATCAACTAAAACATTACTGACCTCAACACCGTATGCAGTTACTAGCTTATTAAAATTTCTAATTGAAAAAACACCTAGAGAAAATTCTTTTTGGCGTGTTATTTCTGATACTAAATCATCATTGAGCTTGTATTGGTTGGGGAGATTGGTTACTTGATGATAAAAAGCTAATCTTCTAACTTTTTCTTCCGCTATTTTTCGTTCAGTGATATCAATTATATGGATATCATAAGCGTCGATATCGGGTAAATAATTAATATTGTACTGCAATACATATTTTTTTATCGTTTGCTCAACAGATATAGACTGCAGTTTTCTTTTATTTATTTTCTGGCAAAGCGTAGAATAATTTTGAGGTAGCAATTTATTTATTTCTTTATTGGTGTAATCTAGTTGAAGTAATAATGCTTAACATGCAGGGTTAGAAAAAACTATATTTCCTTTGTTGTTAATGCTCAAAATGGGGTTGGGATTGCGATGAGGAAATAATGCTAAACGATTCATTTTGGCATTATTTACAATAGATTGTCTAATATACCAGGCAATAAGAGCACCAAGAAGAATTATACTGAAACTATAAAGAGCCACCACAGTATGACTCTTTGCCACTTGTTGATGTGTGGCGTTTTTTGCGTTTATGACGTTCTGCTGAGTTGACATTTTTATCGCTGCTAATACTGGCGTCATCTCACGTCTGGTAGCGGATATTTCGGCTAATATTATTCTTAATTCGTCCCAGTAATCATTTTCATTATACCGGTTTCTGTTTTGTATTGTGGAGTGAAAGTTCTCGAATAGCGCGGTTATTTGTTTTTGGCTTTTAAAGAGTAATGTACTTTCATTTGCGAATGCTCCTTGTTGCGTAATAAGTAAGTACTGTGCTGCAAGGGTCTGATTGAATTCATTTTGCTTTGCTAAAAATAATGAATTATTTTGTGTGACAAAATATTCATAAATATTTCGTTCTTGAGCCATTAATATTTCAATGATTTGGCCAGTACTATTTAAAATAGGAATATAGTTGTTCACCAGTTCAAAAGTGTTTTTTTCCACTTTTGTTGACGACTTATAAACAATATAAGAAAGCGATAGCCCTAATATAAGCGCTAGACCAGAAAATAGTGTTGCTCGAAACAAATAGGGTTTTAAAAATCCATTCATTTAAAATACTTAATTTTTATTCCATAAATTATAGATAGGTTTTTTCAGTAATTTATTTCCACTTTTACTGAAAAGCTTCAATTTTATTCAGCTAATACCAAGTCTATTAAGTATTTTCTTATATATAAATTCTCTGGTTTGATTAAAGCTTAAAGTTGCATTTGTCGTGTTTACAGCTCAACACTCAAATGAAGTACCGTTAAATGATTTAAAAACTCTTGCTTTAACTACTTAACCTGAGTCTGGGGTAAGCTAAGTCCGTCAATGCGACGATTTCTGCGTGTATCAGCGTTAAATTTGCTACTAATAGCTCGCTATTAGGTACACAAATCAGCCTTGATTCACGCAAAACTTATCACATTGATAATAAACTATGCGCCAAATTTTATAAAAATTGACTAAAGTGATTGTAAACATTGTATTATACTAATTTCTTCGCACATCCATTATCCCGAACTCAGGTTACCTAGGGTGATGCTTCTTTATTTCGTTCTAGATGAGTTAATTACTCGCTGATACTGCAAGTTATACACGCTTAGCCTGTAAATATTTCACTTTGTGCTATATACCAGTAATCATATAACAAGTGCTTTTTAAATTAATATTGTTTATTATCAATAGTTTAATTTTGTTTTGTTTGTTGGCATGAATTACGCTTTAAGTTAACTGTAGTTTTATACTTAATGAACTGAGGAGAATGTTATGTTGAATTGGGCACTCACTTTTTTAGTTGTTGCTATTATTGCCGCAATCTTCGGCTTTGGTGGTATCGCTGGTGCAGCAGCAGGTATTGCGAAAATTATTTTTTTCATCTTCGTTGTATTGTTGGTTATCTCATTAATCGCCAATGCTGTTCGTGGTAAATCACCCAAAATTTAGGAAGAAATTTATGACTTTTATAAAAAAAATATCAAGCTTACTTATTATCTCTGTTGCAGTATTTGGCTTAGCCGCTTGTAGTGATGATAAAGCTGAAACGACAGGTGAAAAAGTAGATGAAATGGTGCATGATGCAGGTGAAGCTGCTGAAAATGCCGGTGATAACGTCGGCGATATGGTTGACGATGCCGGTAATGCGCTTGAAGAAGCTGGCGAAAAAGCCAGTGATATGGCAACAGATGCTGGTAATGCACTTGAAGATGCTTGTGAAAAAGCAAAAGAGAAAGTTAACGCTGAAGATAAAGATTGTTAATCGGCAGCAACTAAGTTTCAAAAGGCCTGAATAGGCCTTTTTTATTGCCTAGAAAATAGCAATGTGCCGATAAGCTCTGAGTGGGAACAAATTTAATAGACTTGGTATAATATCGTCTACGGCCTATTCATTGTTAATATGGTGTTATCAAATATTCAGCTAACAGCTACACTATATATGCCTAATAGTGAATTTAAATGATTCCTAAAATGTATTACAACATTGTAGCTAAAATTTGATTAGTGATGCTGGTGATTGTGGCGCAATGACTTTTTTATATCTAAAGCAAGGGATCGGCAATGAATAACAAACTCGCTCCACTCATTGAAAAAACGCAGTCCAGTTTTTGGTTTGTACCAAGTTTAATGATTATACTTTCTTTTTTATTGGCTGCTATAACACTCTACATCGATACTACGCATAGCCAAGCGAATAAAGGTGCTATCAGCTTCTTGTATGCAACAGATGTCAATGCTGTGCGCTCGTTGTTAGGTACAATCGCTGCGGCAATGATCACAGTAACCAGTATTGCCTTTTCCATTACTATTGTGGTTTTAACGCTGGCTTCTTCACAATTTGGCCCGCGTTTAATGCGAAATTTTATGATGGATAAAGGTACCCAGATAGTACTAGGTACCTTTATTGCTACTTTTTTATTTTGTATCGTAATATTTTGTGCGCTCAGTTTTAAGGCTCCCTATGCTTTTGAGCCTGGTATAACCATAGCGGTTGCTATTGTGATGACCTGTTTTAGTGTCTGTATATTAGTTTACTTTATTCACCATGTTGCAATGTCAATTCAGGCTGATGTAGTGATTGATGATGTTTATTGTGAATTACAGCAGAATATAGCAAAGCTTTTTCCCAGTGCGACAAATGAAAATGTTGTTAATTCAAAAGTTTCACTTGAGCAAAAAAAATGTCATTTGGCTAAGTTTGAGGTGATAGCTCCATTTAGTGGTTACCTGCAACTCATTGATAAAGATAGCTTAATTGATTTGGCGTCACAGTCACATTGTGTTATACAACTGCACTTTTCAGCAGGTGACTTTATTGTGGAAAAAACAATAATTGCCACTGTTCATAGCAGCAATAAAACAGATCTGGATATCAGCGAAAATATTATAGCGCATACAATTTATGGCTCGTGTAGAACGCCAGTTCAGGACCCTGAGTTTGCTGTACATCAACTGGTAGAAATTGCATTAAGAGCCTTATCTCCAGGCATTAATGATCCATATACCGCGATTACCTGCATAGACAAACTGTCTGCAGTACTTTGTGGTTTAACAGATAAAACTTTTCCTCAGAAAAATATTCTAGCCAATGGCGTCCTTCGTTTAGTCTGTAAAGAGCTAACGTTTACTGATATTGCGAAAGCGGCTTTTGATCAAATCAGGCAACAATGTGAAAGCAACCTTGCGGTTACCATAAAAATGCTGGACTCTTTGCAAGTACTGGCAACGCAAGTAAAGTCAGATGAGCAGCGTAGCTTCGTTTTAACTCAAACAGAGATGATTAAGCAGCAACAAGCAAAACAGTCTTTGAGTGCTCATGACCGAGGTGAACTATTACTTAGAATCGAAAAAATATCCCTCCCACAGGCTAAAAATAATTTACGCTAGCTGTACAAAATGTGCTGGCAAAGCACTGTGAAAATTTTACATAATACTTTGTAATTATCACTAAGTTGAAAAACAAAGACTATGCTATTTTTATTTTTATTGTTATTAATCAATACTATAGATTTTGGCATTATTATCGCATTAAGTAATGTGACCTAATTACAAGGAGATTAATATGAAGCATTCAATTTGTTCTTTATTCGTAGTAGCAGCATTAAGTAGTGTCTCGGTATCAGCTTTAGCTGATAACACATGGAAGGATAGTGCTAAAGACGCATGGATTGATGGTAAAGCAGAAACAACGCTATTACTGAATGGTAACCTTGATTCGTTTGATATCAATACCGATGTTAAAAATGGCAAAGTGACACTCACTGGTAAAGTTGAAAGTGATGTTGATAAAGCGCTTGCGGCAGAATTAATTGCAAACTTAGAAGGCGTTGAAAGCGTTGAAAATAAACTGACTGTGTTGAATAACGACACTATTTCAGACAAAGATATAATGCAGACGCTGAAAGATACCAAAGTCGAAACAGTAGTAAAAACGCGCTTACTTTTTGAATCTGAGGTCCGTGGCACAGACATTGAAGTAGAAGTTGACCGCGGGATAGTAACGCTCACTGGTACTGTTAAATCTAAAGAAGCTAAAGACTTGGCTGGCGCTATCGCTAAAGGTGCAACAGACGTCACTAAAGTGGTTAATGAACTGAAAATATTACCGAGTTAATTATATTAATCCCAACGCGGAATGAAAAATCGCTCAATAAGTTAATTTGAGCCAGATCAGCGCTGACCTTGCTAATAATAGCCAGTGATTAAGCTCCTCTTCTTCTAGAGGAGCTTTTTTATTGTAGCGAAAATAAAGCTCATAATAATTAGTAGTGATATGTAGTGTGCTATACGTTGTTTAAACGGACAAAAAATGTTCGTGTCTCACATATTTCAACCTGTCAATATGTGCCGATAACGTGAAGTTGTTGCTGTAAATATCTCCCAAAAAGATGTTTTCGAGTCTTTTTCATATTGGATAAGTTGCTTTTTAAGCTTGAATGCCATTTTTGTCTGTGATCTAATTAATTTAAATAGCACAATAAATAGCAGACACCCACTCAAACGGTTATTCAGTTTGATGACAGCTAAGCTTAGTCACAGCTGCTTTGATGTCAGATTAAATATTAGCTTGCTTATAACAGTAAGCTAGCGCCAGTTTTGTCTGGCGCTCAAAGGTTTTCGCTCACTAATTATTATCCCTCAGCGGCGTCTTGAATGACTTCTCCCGCACTTTCTATATCTTTTCCTGCGCCTTCTATTGTGGCGCAAGCACCTAAGGCACTACTCAGTAATAATACAGTTAGTACTGATTTTATCTTGCTATAGTATGTTTTATATTTCATTTTTTGTTCCTCTTGGTTTATGAGCTTAACTATCACGAATAATATTCGTTTTTTTTCAGTATCAGTATGGCGTAACTAGGCTTTTTTGCCTTCGACATTTTTTTCGTCCGGAGTGTTTGATTCAGTATCCTCCGTGCCTTTTTTTTGTCTTTCAATATTGGCTTTTTTCTGCCACATGGTATTAAGTTTCTCTCCACCTTTAGCGCCAAAGTCGAGAGTTCTAATTGGAAAGGGTATTAATATATTTGCTTGTTCTAGTGCGGTTTTTATTGTTGCTAGCGCGGTGTGCCTAGCTTGCATAAATCCGGTTTCACCTGGGTAATCTATCCATAACCAAACCAATAAGTTGACACTGCTGTCACCAAAGCTTTCGCCATATACGGCAGTTTCTTCTTTTTTGATAATAAAATCACAGTCATTTAATGCCTCTACAATAACCTTGGCTGCCACTTCAGGATCATCTGCATAAGAAATGCCGACTGGTATTTCGATACGCCTAATGCCATTAGTTGTGTAGTTTGTCAGGATATTTCTAAACAGAATTTTATTGGGAATTATTTTGAGTTGTCCAAAAAAAGTTTCAACGAGGGTATTACGTAAATTAATGGTTTTTACCGTACCAAAGACTTTTTCTGCTTCAATAATATCGCCGATTTGAAAGGGTTTTCTGATGCCCATCGCAATACCGGCAATGAGGTTTTCGGTCATATCTTGGAAGGCAAAGCCGATTGCTAAGCCGATAATACCGGCACCAGCCAGTAGCGAGGTTACGGTACCTTTTAAGCCAATAAAATCTAATGCGACAAACATGCCTGTCAGTAATACACATACTTTGATTATTGACGATAATAAGTCTGCTATTTGTCGAGAATCTAAAGTTTTTCGTAATACATTTTGAGTTACCTGACCAACAATTCTAGCGATGATAGCAAATACAATCGCGATCAAAATGGCTACGACGATATTAGGCAAATGTTTAACGCCAGTTTCTAACCAGAGTTGCAGTTTTTCGTTAATAAGTTGCCAAAATTTTTCTAGTTCAATCAGTTCCATTTTTGTCCTTACTTTCTGGTTATTGGCTTTTTAGTCAATTTTATGGCTCCTAGATATTGCCATTAAACTGCTTGCAAATTATTGATAGTAAAGTTGTTAAGTTGCCAAGCACTATGGTTAGCTGGCAAGAATACTTAATGATTTAGGTATAATCTCAATATGTAAGTCGTCGGCATGAAACACTTCACCGTCAATAACATATTCAATTTCATGGTCGGCAGTTATCGCAATTTTCTTTGCGCTTATATGCTCACTCTGTAAAGGGTTAACTTGCTCAGATAAACCTGAAAGCGCTAATTCAGCTAAGCTCAATACGTTATTTGTCATATCTTGTTGAGGAGGTATCCAGGTGATGTCAAGTAAACCGTCATCAATACCGGGCTCACCGCCTCCTTGTGCTAATATGGTGGTAAAAGGTGCGGCATTAGCGATGACGAGACTCGCCGTTTCAATCGTTTTTGAGGGTAAGTCATCAATGCTAACTTGTAGCGTTAACATTTTATTTCTGCTAACGGCTTGCCACAAGGCTTGCAGATAGGCAAGTTGGCCACTGACATCTTTTGCTTCTCGATTAGCGCTGGCTATCATCTTATGTTCAAACCCTAAACCCACTAGTAACAACATCAGTGCATCGTTGCATTTTGCACTATCAATTTTTTTAACTTGTCCGGCAACAATGACATCACAAGCGACACCGACGGGAATTAATTTGGTGCTAAAGCCTAACAATACATGAGCAAGTGCATTGGCTGTGCCCATAGGTAATATGGCCATCGTTATGTCAGTGCTAACTAACTCTCCAGCTACTTCGGTTACAGTACCGTCACCACCACAGGCGATAATAGTTTTAGCGCCATCGTTAATTGCTTGCTGTGTTAATGTCGCTGCTGAAATTTGTTTGGTAGTTTCTAGAATATGCAGCAAGAAATAAGGCGATAAACGCTCAATAACTTCAGCTTTATTTTCGGGCCATTTACCGCCACCAGACACTGGATTAGCAATTATCCATAATGGTGCTTGCAGTTTAAATAAGCCCTCTTGATGGAAACGTTTTAAGGCATTTAACTGTACTTTGTTTAAGTTTGCGGTGGCGCGTATGCCTTGAATTTTCGCTAATGCTTGCTCGACTGACCAAGATTGATTTTTACTCAATAAATAAGCCGCCATCACTAATACTGATCTACCACGGCCTAATGCACAATGAATAACTACGCCACGGGTATTAGAAATATGATTTTCAAGCCAATAAATTGCTTTTATCAGCTCTTCCGCCTTAGGGCTTTTATGATCTAATACCGGCAAGTTTAAGTAATCTAATTGCTCATTTTCTGCTGTCCAATCAAGGCCATCAAACTCTGCGGTCACATCCAATATTGCAGTCACTCCTGCTTTTTGCAAAGTAGGAATGTCTGAAGGAAACAGTCGACATGCTAGGAATAATTGCTGATCAATTTTTTGGATGGCAGGCACTTTGTCATATTTCCTCGCATAAAAGTTATATAGCTGTGACCCCAGTAGAAACGGAATAAAAAGCCAACGAATATAAAAAGGAATACTGCCATTGATTTTCTTTCTGAAAATCCACGGTAAATCAAAAACATAGGCTAGACTGACTAGCGTTAATGACAGCCCGATCCATGCCCAAATCACCTTGAAATATAACTCAGTACTGAGCAATAGAGAGATAAAGGCAAGGATTGCACCGACAATGTAATATTTTACAATGAACATAAAGCTGCTCCAATTTGTTATTGTTGAATAAGTTACTAGATAAATTTAAGCTGAATACCAACACCTACTCGCTCTTGGTGACGGTTATAGTCCACTAGTGAATCGCCGTAACCATTA
This sequence comes from Colwellia sp. M166, assembly GCF_024585285.1. Taxonomy (NCBI): domain Bacteria; kingdom Pseudomonadati; phylum Pseudomonadota; class Gammaproteobacteria; order Alteromonadales; family Colwelliaceae; genus Colwellia; species Colwellia sp. M166. The sequence continues at coordinate 2,447,700 of NZ_CP040755.1, read as the reverse complement.
AAGTATTGCAATAAAAAATCGTATCTTGTATTGATTGGGTAAGACAAATTAAGTTCTACACTACCTTTGTTCTCGCTAGTTTTAAGGTTATTTCTAACTAACGCCATAATATTAACTTTGCCTAACTTAGTGCCGTAACCAAACTCGGTATGACCCATAAATGTGGTGATATCAGGGTTGTCATCACCGTTGGAGTCAAAGGGATTATTTTTTTTATCTTCCTTAATGCGGTACCAAGCTTTAATGTGATAAAACGAGTCATCGTCACTGAACATGGCAGAAGCAAATACTCGATTCCAACTGCGAGAACGCAAACCACTTTGGCCATTTGACTGATGACTTAACCCTAAGCGAATTTGGTTAAACTTAAATCCCGCGAAAGAAAGTTGATTTCTCCAAGCATAAAACAATTCAGGTTCATAGTTTGTTTCTCTAAACGGTTTTGAGGCCTCACTGTTATAAACTTGCCAATAAGACACGGCGGTAAACCCCATGTAAAGCCCAGAGCTACTTAAGTATTCTTGATAAATAGGTAGCTTTACACTGATTTGATATTTGGCTTCCATATGATCAACATTTTCAGTATTTAAACCACTAGCACTAAGCGTGTTAGGGCTACTGACATAGGTGAATGGCAATATATAGTTTAGTCGATGTTGTGATAAAGCAAAGGGATTAGCTACGGCTTGATTAACCGACTCTGCACGCTCATCAAATATTGATACCGTGCTTGTTTCAATGTGTTTTTGTTGTGCGATAACATTGAAACTAACAAGAAAAATAGCGGTTGCGGTGAATAATGTTTTTTGGCAAGTTAAAATTTTTTTAAACGTTAATTTATTAGAAAAATTATTAGAGAAAAATACTACTGATTTGATCATAATTATCCTATTAATGGGTCGCTGCTAAATTACAGCGACCAGCGGTATTCGAGCGTGTGGTTTAATGGCTCATCTCAGCTTGATATTGTACGGCCAAGTCAGTTTTTTCCGTTGCGCTAAGGTTTTTGCCTGCTTGTTGGAAAAACTCTCTTTCTTCTTCAGCTAAATGATGCAGAACCTTATGCTGTAAGGACTTCATGATTTTAAGCCAAGCAGGAGAGTCCATATCTGTTTGTTCTAATTGGGCAAGAAACTCATCTATTTCGTGATGTTCAGCAATAGCATGTCGAGCTAATTCGATAGTGCTATCGAGTTGCATTAATGGCGCATAAAAATAGCGTTCTTCGGCAAGTGAATGTTGAGTTAATTGCTGCTTTAAATCGATAAAAAAATCTCGACGACTCGCAGAATCACCTGTGGTTTCCACCAGCATTTTCATCAATAAGCGTTGTTTTTCATGATCGCTACGCAGAGCGGCAAAAATATCCATGTTGGTACCTCTATTTATTGATTAACTGATTATAGTTAAGCGAGATATGTACCAAATAATCGTTCTGTTGGTATGTGATTGTTTTATTTTAGTTTATTTTAGTTTATTTGTTTTATTCTTGTTTTTGTGTGTGTAAACAGTAATGATTTTTTTGATGAGTTGGCAAAAATTACACGGTGTAGAGTAATTTTTTTATGGTGCACAAAGCGCCATATAGCTGTAAGCGGAGAGCTAAAGTTGAGCTAGTAGGTTTTGCAAAATCTCACGATTAACTGGTTTTAATATCGCTTGAGTAATTCCGGCTTGTTTTAAGGCTTGTTCAGGTACAGTTGCGCCACTAACGAGTATGAGCTCTATAGCAGGATAAGCATGCTGGATAGTACGTGCTAAATCTAGCCCGTTGGCGTCAGGTAAGTGTAAATCAAGTAATATTTTGCTCCAATTTTCTTCAGTGTTAAGTAGGGCTTGGCATTGCTGTGCGCTGGTGGCTTTTACCGCTTTGGCGCCTAGCGACTCAAGTAGCAGTACGGTAATATCAGCAGCATCATTATCGTCTTCAACGACAATAATACGTTGTTGTAGTACGGTTGCGTTGTTATTAAACATAGCATTAGCGCTGCTGCAAGTGCTTTGATTATCAAGCTTAAGGTAACTTGCTAAGCCACGATATAGCTCAGCCTTGTCAATAGGTTTAGGCACTATCAAGTTAAAGCCAATGTCTATGAGTTCTTGCTTTACACCTTTCATTGTTGCAGCAGTAATAGCGATGATCGGCTTATTAAAGCCTAATTTTCTTAACGCCTTTATCGCCCGTTTGCCGTCTAATTTAGGCATATGAATATCCATCAGCATAAGGTCGAATGGTGTTCCACGAGCACCTGCTAATTTAAACTGTTCAAGCGCTTGTAAGCCATTAGCGGCATAACTTACCGCTAAGCCAAATGATTGGCAGTTATGGCCGATAAGTAAGCGAATATCATCCATATCATCAACCACTAATACCCGTCCCTGTAACTGAGGGAGTGTTAATGCTGTGCTTGATGAATGCTGTTGGTCAAAAGCAAGTGTGGTGCGCGGTTGCGCGGTAATATCGCCGGGGTCAATGCTAAAGGTAAAATGACTACCGCTGTTAATTTCTGATGTCACTTGAATGGTGCCACCCATGTGTGCCACTAACTCAGAGCAAATTGATAACCCCAAACCGGCTCCTTGCTCTTTTCTAGAAATAATATCTTCAACTTGTTCAAATGGTTTAAAGATAGTTTCTAGCATATTTTTTGGGATGCCTTGGCCGGTGTCTGAAACGGTAAAACTGAGCATTTCTTTATTATTGACTATTGTTATGCCGATATTGGGTACAACTTTACCTTGCTCGGTAAACTTAATGCTGTTGTGAATCAAATTAATTAACACTTGCCGTAGCCGTACCGAATCAGCTTGAATGCATAGCGGCAGTGGTGTTTTTGTATGCAAGACCAGCTCAAGTGCTTTTTCAGCGGCGTGCACTTTCATTAAAGAAAAAATATCAGCAATGAAACTGTCTAGTTTTATTTTACCAACATTATATTCAAGTTTTCCGACGGCAATTTTAGATAAATCAAGCACATTGTTTAGCAGTCCGAGTAAGTGTCGACCATTATTTAAAATGATATTGAGCTCAGACTTTGCGTTTGGTGCTTTATTATCATTTAGTAATATTTCGGTATAACCGAGTATTGATGTTAATGGTGTGCGGAGTTCATGGCTTAAATGTGCGAGAAAGCGATCTTTTGATTGGTTGCGAGTTTCAGCGTTAATGCGCTCAACGCGTTCATTTTCAATTTCTTGTCGTGCTAAGGCGTATCTGATTGCACGGGCAAATCGTGAGGTGGTAATTTCGCCTTTAACAAGGTAGTCAACCGCTCCGGCCGCGAGTGCAGACTGATCTAAAGCATCGTCAGATTGTCCGGTCAGCATAATAATAGGGATAGAGCAGCCACTTTTTGAGGCTTTTTCTAATACCGTTAAGCCATTATAAGCACCCAATTGATAATCGAGCAGGCAAATATCATGCTTACCTAAACTCAGTTGCTCAAGTGCTTTTGTTGGGTTGGTTACCCAATCAATCTCAAACTGGTGTGAGTCTAGTTGTCTGAGGTAGTCGCTGGTAAGAATATAATCATCTTCGTCATCTTCAACGAGGAGTACTCGAGCGATTTTATCTGCCATATGCTTCATATCTTAGTGTTATTTATTAGGTAATTTATTCATTGGGTAGTTCAACAAACTCTATCCAATATCGACCTAGTACTTTCATTAGCTCAACCAGACCTTCAAAATTTACTGGTTTAGCAATATAAGAAGCGGCACCTAAATTGTAGCCTTTAATTTTATCTTCTTCTTGTACTGAGGTGGTGAGAATAACCACCGGTATGTTTTTTAGTTCTGGATCGGCTTTAATTTCTTTTAATGCTTCTCGGCCATCTTTTCTTGGCATATTAAGATCAAGTAATATCAAGCCAGGTCTTGGCGAATCTTTTTTATCACTGTACTTACCTTGTCTGCGCAGATATTCAAGCAATTCTACGCCGTCTTCAACGCAAAATAGTGAGTTTCGTACTCGACTTTCTTTTAAGGCATCTTGCGTCAGTATGCGATCATCTTCGTCATCATCAGCCATTAAAATAGTGATAGGTTTGGCGTTACTGTTGTGCATTTAAATTATCTCCGATTATGTTAATTAAAGCGTTATCAACAGGGATTTCTATCCTGAATAATGTGCCATGACCTAGTTCACTGCGGGCTGAAATTTTTCCGCCATGTCGTTCTACTATTCGTCGACAAATGGCTAAACCAATGCCGGTACCCTTGTATTCAGCTCTAGCATGTAATCGCTGAAAGGGCACAAAAATTTTGTCAGCAAATTCTTGTTCAAAACCAATACCGTTATCTTTCACGGTAATAATATGCCATTGCTCCATCGCGACTTCTGCTTGGCAGTATTGTATTTCGACCACAGGTTTAATATCGGGCTGACGAAACTTAATCGCGTTAGAAATTAAGTTGATAAAAAGGTGATGCATTTGGCTTGGATCGGCATTGATGATAGGTAATGCACCTAACACTATGCTTGCATTACTCTCTTTGATGCTGATCTCAAGATCTTCAATAATACTTTCAATAACTGGCTGTAATGAAACCGCTATAAAAGGTTTTCCGCGGGTTGAAATACGAGAGAACTCTAGCAAATCATTGATTAAATTTGACATTCTCTCTGCTGCGTTCCCCATTCTGTTGATGTAATCGGCGCCAGTTTTATCGAGTAATTGGCCGTAATTGCTGCGTAATCTATCACCGAAAGCACGAATTTTTCGTAGCGGTTCTTGTAAGTCGTGTGACGCGACAAAAGCAAAGTCTTCTAATTCTCGGTTACTGCGTGATAGCTCATCTGAATACAGGGTCAGCTCTTTAGTGCGCATAGCAACTTTTTCAGCTAACATCTCATTTTGCTGTTCAAGCTGTAAGCGATGTTTAGCTTCACTTCGGGCATTTAATTTAGCAAAAAATGCCAAACCTAATAGTAATAATGCACTGGTTATGCCGGAAATAATAAAAGTCGCTTTAGCTTCACGTTCAACCGCGGAAAGTACGGTAAACAATGAGTTTCTGTAGTTTATTTCCAACGTTTTTATTTGCTCAAGTTCAGCTCTTAGCTCTTTGTATAGATCTCGGCCTCTACCCGTCATTACTTGTTTTAGCGCGCTTTTTTCTTTCTCAGCTAAGGCTAATTCAACGGTTTTTGTTAATTCATTTATTTTTTGTTCAACAAGTAGGATTAATGATGCGATACGCTTTGCTTGCCCTGGCACTTCAGAACGTAGTTTCTTGGTATCATTAAGCTGTGCGCATAAACGACCTAAAGCATCTTGATAAGGCGTTAAATACTCTGTTATTTCAGTTAGTAAATAACCCCGTTGGCCGGTTTCAGCCATTAACACTAAGTTATGTAAATCATCTAATTCAACAATGATATCGCCGGTATTATATAAGCTATTTTGGGTGGAGGATAAGTCTTCAATGGTTTTTAAAGCCAATATACCATTAGTAATTATCATCAAGATAACAATAGAGGAAATTAAAACCCAGTTGAATACTGCGTTTTCAAAAAGACTTTTAATCGGCATAGTTACTCACTTTGGGTTAAAAACGATCAAGTTAATGTTTTTAGCGATTATTAAAGGTACTTATCACTTGCTTGGTAAAAACTCTGTAATATCCTGTAAGCTCTTGCTGCAATCCTGGCAAGCAATAATAATTTTATTAACCGCCTCTAAGGCTTTTTCCTTCGGCATATCGTTTTCTAGCACCATTTTTATCAGTTCCGCTTGCATGGATATTCTATTAAGAGGACCTCGGGTATCATGTACCAATTGATTGATATCATTTTCTGCTTGATTCACTATACTTCCTTCTTTAGTTTGCTGACAAACTTCGAATATAAAAATATTAAACGCTAAAGTCACCATAGGCATGCAACCTGTTGTACAGGGTTTTTGTGCTAATACCTAACATTTCAGCTGCTTGTGTTTTGTTACCGTCAACTTTATTCAGTGTTACACGAATGAGTTCTTTTTCAAGATCTTCAATCGTTTGACCGGCGGATACTGCAGAAGATGCTTTAGTTTTTGAGGCAAATGGTGAAATAAAAGTATCAGGTAATTGTATTTTTTTACCCGTAGGATCACTCATGATAAAGGCACGGTGGATGGCGTGCCTTAGCTCTCTAACATTACCGGGCCAAGCATTGTTTTTTAGAATATCTAGTTGTTCAGCAGACCATGAAAAATCAGTATTATTTTCACTGTTGAGCTGCTGTAGAAAAACCGCTGCTAGTAATGGAATATCTTCTTTTCGTTCACTCAATGGTGGAATGTTGATAGGAAAAACAGCTAAGCGGTAGTAAATATCCTCTCTAATAATATTACCTTGTGCTAATTCTGACATTTTTCTATTGGTGGCGGATACCACGCGACAATTGACCTCAATCTCGCGTGTACCCCCAACCGGAATAACACGTTTATTTTCTAATACACGTAATAAGTTAGGTTGCATATCTAGCGGCATTTCAGTAACTTCATCGAGAAAAAGTGTGCCGTTACCTGCTCGAACAAATACGCCATCTTTACGGGCGATAGCACCAGTAAACGCGCCCTTCTCATGGCCGAACAGTTCACTATTAATAAGCTCTTTTGATAAAGCGCCACAATTGGTTGCTACGATAGGATCTGTTCCGCCGGTAGAGGCATGAATGGCATTAGCGACCACTTCTTTACCAACGCCACTTTCGCCCATTAACATAACATTAGCAGATGTTTTGGCTACACGTTCAATCATCGTGTATAGCTCTTGCATGGGCTTTGATTCACCCACCAGACAACCAAAGTGTAGTGTTGGCATATTGCTATTTATTTTTTTTGTTTGCTTAGTATTTTTATTCAGTGTTGCTTCAATGTCTTCACGCTGTAATGGTTTGACAATAGAGTTAATTTTTGGACCGCACAAACCGGCAAGCATACCTTTAACTGAAGGATGGCCGGTAATTAAGGTAACATCGGGAGTTAGGTCGTTTTTAGTTAAATAATCAATCAGGTGCAAACCGCTACCGTCCGGTAACATAAAATCGAGCAACACATGATCAAATTTTTGTTGTGCTAACCATTCTTTAGCTTCTTTAAGGTTTGCCGCTACACAGACATCGTGACCAAGAAACTCTATTATTTGGCATGCAACTTCGGTAAATTCTGAGTCGTCATCAACCAAAAGTACTTGTAGCATATTATTTTCCTTTGCAAACGTCATTCATTAACGCTTTTTATAATACGGTGATAGTAACAAATAACACTGACTTACATCTATGCAATTATTTAGGCATAAAATTCATAATGATCAGACAGTGCCAGTGTGGTTAGCGTTACAACATATTTTTAATCAAGTGATTATCTTAGTTTTAAAATTGTTAATATAGTGTTAAAAATAAAACAATAATATGTCAGAATTTCTTTATCTAGAAGCAGTATTGTTAGATAATGTTGTTTTTAAAAGGAATATATTAGAATGGAATTAAGTAGAAAAAAGTCGTTTGGTTTATTTTTAGCGTTGGCGACACTAGTTTCTGGTTGTGCCACAGAAACCTATCAAAAAGTTGCTGTTACTAAAGTAGAAGCTAATAGAACAGCGTATACCGGTCTTAAATCAACGCTTGTATTAGGTGAGTTTAATAATCGCTCAAATTATATGCAAGGGCTATTCTCGTCGAATATAGATAAGCTAGGTAATCAAGGAAAAACAATCCTGAAAACTCATTTACAACAAACCAATCGCTTTAAAGTTGTTGATAGAGAAAACTTAGCAAATTTGCAAAAAGAGGCTGAGTTATTAGGAGTTAAACAAGAAATTAAAGGTGCTCGTTATGTTATCAGCGGTGGTGTTACCGAATTTGGTCGTAAAGTTATCGGTGATAAGCAGTTGTTTGGCATCTTGGGTTCAGGAAAAAGTCAAATTGCTTATGCTAAAGTTTCGTTGAATATTATTGACGTTTTAACATCTGAAATTATCTATTCGACTCAAGGCGCAGGCGAGTTCCAATTAAATGAGAGACAGGTGGTCGGTTTTGGCTCTAAAGCTGGTTATGATGCTACTTTGAATGGCAAAGTATTAGATTTTGCAATTAAAGAAAGCATTAATAATATGACCAAAGACCTAGAAAACGGCACACTTAATTTTGTTTTATAATAAGAGAAATATATGAAAAATAAAGTATTAGCTATATTTACAGCCGTTTTATTATTTTCAGGTTGTGCGTCGAATAACACTCAGTATTACTGGGGAGAGTATGAGAATTTAGTCTATAAAACACATCACACTCCGGGCGAAGTACCACCAAGTATTCAGATTGAGCAATTACAAACAGACATTGAAAAAGCACAAGCTGAAGGTAAACCAATTCCTCCTGGTGTCTATGCTCATTTAGGGTTGATGTATGCTGCAAATGGCAATAAAGAGCTGGCTTTAGCGTCATTAACTAAAGAAAAAGAACTTTTCCCCGAATCTTCAACGTTTATTGATGGTTTAATCAAACGTTCATTAACTAATAGTTAAAGAGTGAAAATGAATACAAATATCTTAAAAATCACATTAATAGCACTTCTCATATTGTCGGGCTGTGCTGCTGTTGAACCATATAATTACAGTGCTTTAAAACAAGAAGCTCCTCGTTCTATCTTAGTACTCCCTCCGATGAATAGTTCGGTTGAAGTCAATGCCCCTTATTCTTATTTGTCGACTATTTCTCAACCGTTAGCTGAGAAAGGTTATTATGTATTTCCTGTTTCAGTAATTGATACATTTTTGAAAGAGAATGGTTTACCGACACCGGCAGAAATGAACGGAATTGCTTTAGATAAAATTGATGAAATTATTGGTGCCGATGCTGTGCTTTATATTGATATCCAAGATTGGGGACAAAAATTCCAAGTTTTATCATCTGTTACTGTTGTGCAAGGCCATATAAAACTTGTTTCTGTTAAAACGGGTGAATTATTATGGGATTCAGTGATTAGTGCGCAATATAATCCTAATAATAATAGCGGTGGCGGTTTAGTTGGTGCATTAGTTGGTGCTGTTGTTTCACAAATTGCCGGGGAAATTTCTGATAATTCACCACAAGTTGCTCGATTGGCAAATGCTGCGGCACTTAATTCAGCAAAGCGTGGTTTACTTACTGGCCCATATAAAATAGAGAAAAAATAAAAGCTAATATTTAGCGGCTGTTGATCTTTCACTTTATAGCTCTGTTGCACTTGAAAAACTTGGCAATCTAGGCGTGTCATATAATATTTGGTTGCTCCAAATGCATATTAAGCACAGCTTACCGCGTCCTGCTCGCCAACAAAGATTAACGCTTTTTCAAGGCAAGCCAAGGGGCTATGGCTTATTTTCAACCTAACACCGTTAGTAGATAACGACATCGCATACTTTTCGCCTTGTTATCTCAAAAATTAGCTAATAGCAGGGACTAAAATGAAAGCTCAATAGCCGCATAGTAACTATGTCAGGCCTTTGTTTTATTTCAGGAGCTTTTTTTGTTCTGAAATTGGCAATGAAAGTTCAATCGGTATAAGCAAACAAAATTTTCGGTCATTGACAGTTTGGATAGTGGTGGGATTTAGCAAGCTCAAGGCAGGTGGATACTTGCATCAGTATTAGAATAATAGTTAGGTAAATGCAACCTAACTATTATACTTTTAATATATGCGGTAAGCATTGTACTTTGGGTGCACTTCTAGGTAATCACACCAAGTGCTAAAGTTTTTATAATTAAAGCGTTTATCGGTAGCGGTGATCCAGTTTGTAGATGATTTAGGACGCAATTGAAATTTTACTTTATGGTCATCAATAGCGACATAACAAGCTAACATTTCAAAGGTATCATTATGAATTTGTATCCGAGCGAAACCACTTTCGGATTCACTGAAGGTAAGATTAACTTTCGGTAAGGCCATGCTCATCGGGCTAATAATCGTTAAAGCCAAGCAAAAATATTGGATGATTTTCATATATTAGCATTCTATTTTGAATTTATTTAACAGTTATTGGCTATGTAAATTAAAATTATCTACAGATAATTTTAATTATACCATTGAAAGCACTGCAGGGTGTCTCCATAATTATTAGTAACAACAAAAAAGTGTCTAAAACGACAACGATTAAAGACGCAGTAAAAAGAGAAATTATTAATGGCCAACGTTACCCCGATTAAAAAAGAAACTCATCAAAGTATTAAAATTGCCGCTAAGCGCGATTTATCACATGCAGAAAAGCAACATATTGCACCGATTACTGCTTCAGAATATACACAAGCAGCAACAAGCTATCCTATTGTTATAGTTAAAGATCAAGGTACTGAGCGCTACCGCAGTGTAGTAATGCTAGGTCTAGAAGCGGGTGAAAACTTATATCATAAAAAAGAAGCTTGGAATGCGGTTTATATCCCGCAAAGTCTTTCAATTGCACCATTTTCTTTAGGCTTAGATCCTGAAAAAGAAAAAACATTAACCGCTTGTGTTGATTTAGATAACCCGTTTGTTGGTGAAGATAAAGAGCATGAGTTATTTGATGCCGAAGGTAAAGACAGCGAATTTTTTAAAGGCGTGCAAGATTCGTTAGGTCGTTTATATGATAGTGAGGTTGTGAACGAAAAGTTTATTAAAGAACTTGTCGATAATGACTTATTATTAGAGCTTGAATTAAATATAAGTTTTATTTCAGGTGAAACTAAAAAGCTTGTTGGTTTATATAATATTGATGAGAAAAAAGTCCAAGAACTCAGCGACGATAAAGTATTAGACTTCCATAAGCGTGGCTTATTTATTCCAATCCATGCCATGTTAGGCTCTGTTGGTCAAGTTAATCGTTTAGCGCAACTGCGTAATCAAAGTGAATCTCCGATTAAAGTGAATGCCATTCGCTTTGCACCAGTGGCAACTGAAACTAAAAAATAAGTAAATGTAATCTAAACACTCGAGTCTTAAAGTAAATATACTTACTTTGATTTGATGACTAAAAAGGACCTGATGGTCCTTTTTTTGTAGGTTGAATTTAACTTTATAAAGTTTTATCTTTACGAGCAGTAGACCGCATAGCTTTTTGATTGAGAAAAAATGGAACCAGTAAAAAACATTGATACTCTTTTAGCGAAATTGAAAAGCCAAGGCGCTATGACCTCAGGTACTCTAGCAAAAGCACTTAACATGACAAGTATGGGGGCAAGGCAACATTTATTGCGTTTAGAGCGAAAAAATTTAGTTAGCCATTTTCTCGAAAAAGCTAGCATCGGGCGCCCTAAACAAATGTGGCAACTCACCGGGCTAGGTCATCAACGCTTTCCCGATCGACATGCAGATTTAACCTTACAACTACTTGATTCGGTCAATAGCGTGTTTGGTGCACAAGGATTAGTACAACTTATTGCGGTTCGTGAGCAGCAAATGCTTAACAGATATCAGACTGCACTCAGTACTTGCAAGACCTTAGCGAGTAAAGTGTCGGCCTTAGCGCTTATTCGCAGTGATGAAGGTTATATTGCGAGCGTGGAAAAAATCTCCGCCCAACACTATTTATTGATAGAAAGTCATTGTCCTATTTGTGCGGCAGCAAGCCAATGCCAAAGCTTATGTCGTTCAGAATTAGCTATTTTTCAACAATGTTTGGGTGAAAAATATATCGTTCAGCGTAGTGAATATTTGCTGACGGGTGATCGGCGTTGTAGTTATAAAATTAGCGTTAATGATTGAGTACTCGCTTAAATTTATCGCATTTTAAGCACACAATGATATATGCCAATATATATCAATAAAGGCCTTAATAGTTGCGCTTTCAATGCTACTGAAACTCGCATCTTTAGATAGTTTGGGTATATACTCACGGTCTATTTTTTATCATTAATTATGAGATTATACGTGGCGATTAACCTACCTTTGACAAAACTGAGCCAATGGCAACAAGTTGCATTTTGTGCTGCATTACTTGAACGCATGTTACCTAATTATCAAATGTTTGCTGAACACGTGGAGTTTGGTAATTTTAAGGTGTTAAGAAACCAACTTGATCTTGTTTGGCAATGGTTAGATAAAGCTAACCGTTGCAAAATTAACTATGATGCGCAAATTAATAAGCTTGAAGAACAAGTACCTGATCCAGATGCGTTTGATTTTTTAGGTGTTTTTCCTGCTCTTGATAGTGCGATGGCACTAATGTCGTTATTCCAAGCAATGCAAGACCCTGAAAGTGATGGTTTCATTAATGTGAGTAAGTTATCAGAAAATAGTGTCAGTTATTATGTAGAGCTGAGCTTGGCACAAGAACTTGATGAAACTACGCCTAGTGAAGATGAAATCGAAATATCCTCAGAACAAGTTGCTGACCACCCATTGATGCAATGGGAAATTGCCACGCAGCACGAACTTTTTGACTTTTTAAGTACTGCCAGCGAAAACAAAGCCAGTTGCATAAAAGCGAAAGCTATGGTGCTTGAAGAAGGCTTATCAAATTTAGGTATAGAAATTAGCGCTTAATTTCTCGTTGTAGGATTGCTATGCCGGTTATTAACTACCAAAACATGACCATTATTCAGCGGCTATTTTTGTTACGAACTGTCGCGATTATTATTCAATTATTAACGGTTTTGATTGTTTATTTTGTCATGTCGCTGCAAATAGCCCTGTTACCTTTAATGGTGGTTATCATTGTTGAAAGCTTATTTCATATTCTCAGTATTTTGATTTTTAGGCAGCGTGATGCGGGTAATGTCGCGATTGTTTTACAATTAATAGCGGATGTGATTTTTTTAACGGTTTTATTATCACTCAGTGGCGGTGCTACTAACGCTTTTGTTTCACTGTTACTGTTACCTATCGTGATTGCTGCGGTCAGTTTACCGGCCAGTTATTTGTTGTTTATTTCGTTTTCTGCCATTGCCTCCTACAGTGCTTTGCTGCTGACTATGCCTGAACATACCATGCACCATATGGACATGAGCAACCACTTTATTGGTATGTGGGCGAACTTCTTATTATCAGTGATTGTGGTCACTTTTGTGGTTGGTGCTATGGCGCGAGTGATCACCAACCGAGAGCGAGCTATTGCCTTACAACGTGAAGACCAGCTGAAAAGTGAGCAGTTGTTAGCGTTAGGTGTAGCATCAGCACAGGTAACTCATCAAGTTGCAACACCACTTGCTAATATCCAGTTACTTTATGAAGAATTGGCAGAAGATTATCCCGAACATGAGGCGATAATCGCTATGGCCCAACCTTTGGCTGCATGTACTAATCAACTCGGCTATTTTCGCTCATTAGCAACCTCTATTAGAGAAAACAAAAAAACACAATTATCAGTTACTGAATTACTTGAGCAACTGGTTGATCAAATGCATTTTCATTTTCCTGAGCAAGCGCTTGATATTATTCAAGCTGACTCTGTGCATGGCTCTATTATCTCTGATGCTATGTTGTTGCCAGCCCTGTTAAATTTAATTCAAAATGCTATTCGTGCCAACGAAGAGAGCCAACAGCAGCACATAACCTTAACGGTTAGTCGCATTAATAACACTTTATCATTGCAATTACGGGATTTTGGCGCAGGTATTGAGGCGAATATGAGCCAAGCGCAACGTGAGGTTTTAGGTGAGCAAATGGTGGTAAGTAAGTCTGGGCTGGGTATGGCTGTTTTCTTATCTAACTCTACATTTCAACGCTTAGGTGGAAAGTTAAAACTTATTAATCATAGTGAGCAAGGTTGTATTGCGTTAGTTACCCTCCCCTTACTGCTCGATAACAAGGAAGATGAGTGATGAAAAAATTATTGATTATTGAAGATGATGTTTCCTTTGCTGCCACGTTAGCACGCCGTATGTCTAAATATGGCTTTAGCTGCCAACAAGTTCATCAAGCTGATCAGGCTCTGCACGCTTGTTTACAGCAAAAACCCGACTGTATTTTACTGGATATGAAATTAGCGGCTGATAATGGTTTAACGTTAATTAAACCGATCAGAGCAACGTTACCTAAAGTCAAAATAGTTTTACTTACTGGCTTTGCCAGTGTGGCAACAGCCGTTCAAGCTATGCGTTTAGGTGCGGATGACTACTTAGCAAAACCGGTTAATACTCAAATGCTGTTAACCGCGTTAGATACCGAACAAGCGCCGAATCACACTATTGATACAGATATTGATAGCGATACTATGTCGACAGAGCGCGTTGAATGGGAGCATATTAATCAGGTACTAAACAGTAATGACGGTAATGTTTCGGCAACTGCTCGTCAATTAGGTATGCATCGTCGAACGTTACAAAGAAAATTACAAAAAAAACCAGTATCAAAATGATACTGGTTTTATAGCCATACAACTTAGCGGTGTGTGCACTACCAAGTTATATGATTATCCAACAGCAAAATATTGGTCATGGCAGAGTGTAACCATGAAACATAGCTGTTAAAACTGGTAGTCCATAGCAAGATAAACATTTCGGCCCATCGCCGTGACTCTTTCACCAACGGCAATATCACTGCCATCAGCGCGATTAACACCGCCTAAGTGATCATTGTATTGTTTGTCTAATAAGTTGTTAGCACCTAAACGTACAACTAAGCCACTACTGACAAAGTAATCAACTTGCCAATCAACAACGGCATATCCAGCAGAAACTTGTTCATTATTTAATGCTGAAACATCATCTTGCGAAGCATATGCATGAACCGCTAAGTTACTTTGCCAATTTTTATAGTGATAAAGTAAGTTGATACGCGTGTTTAATGGTGAAATACGGTATAAATCGTCATTAATATCATCTCGTTCACCTTTAACGTAACTGACAATACCAGATAGCTTAAAGTGCTCATTAAGACGATAATGCCAATTCATATCTACACCGTAGAGAGTAGCGTCGATATTATCGAAGGTTAATGGGCTATCATCACCCATCATGCCGGCGACCATTTTCACGCGCATATCTGTCGAAGGAGTACCTTGAATATAATCATCCACTTTTTGATAGAAAAACTGTGGTGCGATGGCAAAATCACCTTGTTGATATGAAAGTCCGGCATTAATTTGATAAGCGGTTTCAACATCTAAATTAATGTTACCCACGTAAGTTTTACCATCAGCTAAACCGCCAGTTGCTTGCATTGGCATCCATAAGTAACGCTCTTGATAGCTCGGCGCTCGTTGTTTAATCGCCACGGCATAGTTTAAGGCTAATGCATTACTCCATTGATATTCACTATTTAGCGCGAGATCAAAGGTTGTATCTGAAACATCACGATCAGCGTCATTAAACTCATCACGCAGGGCTTTAATATTGGGGTTCATCATTGCCATTGAGCTTGATACTTCACCGGCATCAGCACGGTTATCTTTTAAGCGTAAACCTAAGGTATGTGAAAACTTGCCACTACTTGGTGTCCACTCTACAAAGGCACTATTACGCTGATTTTTTACTTGGTTAAAGTTAGCGATACTAAACATGGCATTTTCAGGGTTGCTAATGTCAGCGTTATGATCTGAATCGTAACCTTCAAGCCCAAATAGCCAGTTGCCTTGACTAAGTAAAAACTTATAATTGCGAGTTTTAGCATCGGTAGTATTGTAGCGATACATGCTGGTATCCATACTGACACGTTGACTGAAGCTATCCATGCCATGAACGGCATCTTGATAACCTAGTTGCCAACTTAATTGCCAGTCACTGAGTTGTAATTTACCATCAAGGCTATATCGATCAGATTCGATATAATCAATATCCATCGGTAATGCCGGTGTGCCTGAATCATCAGTTTCGGCATGGTGCCAGGTTAGACCAATTTCCCAGTCATCTTGCTGGTGACGTAAGTCTGCACCATATTGTTGTTTGTTATATTGAGTTGAAGAGATAGTATTACCATCACCATCTTGATAGTCATCGCCTTGTTGGTCGGTTAAATACAGTAAGACACCGGTATTTTCATTACTGATATTAAGATCACCAGCAAAAGTAGAGGCGTCGTTAATATCGTTATAGCTTAAGGCTAAGTCGCCCCCAAGTGTTGCGCCAGTATCCACTTCTGCTTTTTTTAAATTTACTTTAATGGCCCCGCCAAGTGTATCAATACCCGCACTTACTGGCGCAATACCTCGATAAACGGCAACTGATTTCACCATGATCGGGTTGATGTAAGTCAAAGGGGCATCCATCGCATTTGGTCCGGCACTGACGATGTGTTGACCACCAATGTTTTTCGCTACGCGTTCACCAAACATGCCGCGGTATTGTGCAATACCGGTAATAGGACCATTTTTATTGATGTTGGCACCCGGCACGGTTTTAAGCCAATCAGCGACATCAGGCATAACTAAATTACCTTCTGCCAACGCAGTATCTGACTGAGCTAATTTAGGCGCTTCAATGGTAATAACTTCAATACTACTTTTCGTTATATCTTCAGCGAAAGCAGTCGTTGCTGTCACCGATAAAACAACAGCAAGCGCTTGGGAAATTTTAGAGATCTGCATTTTTTTACATCCTGATGAATAAGCGTGAGTGGCTAACAGGACGATTTTTACTGATATATTGGTTAAAAACAAAAGGAGTTAAACAGAGTGCGACATTATGTCGCAGTTGCGTTTGATGTAGATCAAAGTTGTAGAAAAATACTAAGCCCAGCAATGATTATATTGAGCTTTTATTAATAAAATTAAACGACTAAGTTGCTCAAGCATATAGCAAGCTATGAAAAAAATGGTTTGTTATTTGCTGATTAAAATGACTAACTTTGCAGGCAAATAATTAGTTCGCGAACGACTTTCGCGGCAAAAACATCACTATTACCTGTCGGGTCTATTTTTGGAGAAAGCTCAACCACATCGCAGCCAACTAAGTTTTTATGCTGTAATATTTTGCATAAGCTGACAAATGAATGAAAATCTTCACCACCGGGCTCAGGTGTGCCTGTGCCGGGGAAAAAACTCGGGTCAAAATAATCAAGATCTAAGGTTAAATATATTGCTTGTTGATCATCAATATCAGCAACACTTTGTAAAAATTCTGCCCGTGAATGTTTTAAGCTCTTATGTTGCTGCATCCATTGATATTCAGCTTTTGTGCCTGAACGAATACCGTATTGTATCAGTTGATGTTTTGGACCAAAATGATCATGTACACGACGGATAATTGAGGCATGAGAATGATGAAAACCAAGATAGCCGTCACGTAAATCAGCATGAGCATCTAAATGAAGCAAGATAAGATCATCGTACTGTGCTAAATACGCAGTTATAGGCGCGTAAGAAATCGAATGTTCACCACCTAAGGTGATAACTTTTACTTTATCATTAACTAAGTCTACGGCAGAAAAAAGCTTGCTGAAGTCATTACTAGCACTTTGCCATTGCTGCTCTATAGCACTATGTTCATCACCAGTTTCGATGGTATCGCAAGTAAGGTTGCCTAAATCAAAAAAATTAATATCTGCTATATCGGCATCTAAATAAGGCGAGTATGATTCAATACCATCTGAAACATCGCGTAAGGCATTGGGGCCGTCTTTGGTACCTTTTCTAAAACATGCTGTGCCGTCGAATTCAAAGCCAATTAAATGTACGCTATTGCTAAATATACCGTCACTTAAGTTGGCACACTCAAAGACTGTTTCAGGTTTATTTAAAGAGATATTTATATCGAAAATTTTAGTTTGCATAAGCAAAGTACCTGTTGCGTTATTCACTGATGCTATCAAGTGAGTAATGGCTAGGGCCAAACGGAATCATTGTTTATTGCTAAAGGCTTAATAAACACGTCTGCTTGGTCACGATTAAAATAGCGCAATTATGCTTAAAAGCTCGGTAAAGTATAGCGTTTTTTGTCGATAATTTATTTGTTGAAAAAACAAGTAACTTTTTATTGTAATTGAGATTTTTTTTTGTAAAATAGCGCGCACTTTTTTGCCCATTAATTAGGCAACTTAATTACGCAATCAGCATCGGCTGTTTGGCGTTGAGGATATGTTTTTGTTTTTTGAAGGCTCTGAAAAAAAAGCTGAAATAGTTGTCAAAGCAACGCAAATTTCACTACTTGATGACATTGAAGATGATTTTTGGCCGGTATTGGTACAATGCTGTAATGCACAAATTTTATCGTCAATTCGCAACCATGATTGTAAAGCATTTCTGCTTTCTGAATCGAGCTTGTTTGTTTGGCATGATCGGATATTAATTCTAACTTGTGGCAACACGCGTTTAGTGCATTCAGTAGAGTTCTTTATTCAGCAAATAGGCATGGATAATATTCAACAAGTTATTTATCAACGTAAAAATGAATATTTTGCGCATGCTCAGCCAAGCAGTTTTGGTGATGACATTAAGTTATTGGGGCAATATGTTGCGGGAAAAGCTTATCGCTTTGGTGAGCTAGATAGCCATCACAATTATATTTTCCACCAAGACAATAATTTTCAAGCAGATAATTTAGATAAAACTTATGAATTTCTTGCTTATCAGATCAGCCAACAAGCCTCTGAGAAGTTAACCACAGTAGGGTTAAAAGCCGAAGAAATTCGTCAATTTTTACAGTTAGATAAGCTGATTGGCGACTTTTTATTGGATGATTTTGTTTTTGACCCCTTTGGTTATTCGGTTAACGCCATTAAAGGTAAACATTACCTCACTATACATGTTACGCCACAAGCAAACAGCAGCTATGTCAGTGTTGAGTCGAATATTAATTTAAGAGCGCTTACGGAAAAGTTTTTAACCATATTAGCGCCAAAATCATTTGATTTATTAAGTTTCAATGATTTTGATTTTGTTAACTTAACTGATGAATTTATCCCAACGAATTATGTCAGCAAGTCACGAGTCAGTGAGCATTTAAGTAATAACTACTTAGTTTGCTTTGCTAACTATATATTACCGCAGCAAGGCTTTGCAAAAGCAAAAGCGTTTGATATCGCAGGAGAAAAGCATGCACTCTGATTTATGGGTAGAAGAAAAGTTTCAAGATTTTTTAGGCTTGAAATTTAAAGTAGAAAAAGTCCTTTTTTCAGGAAAAAGTGAATTTCAAACGGTTGACGTCGTTGAAACCAAAGGCCATGGCAAAATGCTACTGAACGATGGCTTAATTATGGTGACCGAGCGTGATGAATTTGCTTACCACGATATGATCACTCATGTGCCTTTGTTTGTTCACCCGGCACCAAAAAATGTTTTAGTTATTGGTGGCGGAGACGGTGGTACTGCCCGTGAAGTCTTGCGTCATAAAGGCGTTGAAAAATGCACTATGGTAGAAATTGATGCCATGGTAGTTGATGCTTGTCGTCAGCATATTCCACAAACGTCAAAAGATTTAGACCATGAAAAAATGCAATTAATTATTGGCGATGGTGTTGAATTTGTTAAGCAAACAACAGAAAAATTCGATGTAATTATTGTTGATAGTACTGATCCTATCGGCCCTGCTCAGCCTTTATTTGGCGAAGCTTTTTATCAAGATGTTTTTAATTGCTTAACAGATGACGGTATTGTGGTTTCTCAAGGTGAATCGTCATGGTATGCCATGGATATTCAGCAATCATTACTGACAGTGCTTAATGCAGTATTTCCACAAAACTACTTATATTCGTTTAGTAATTTAACTTATCCTGGTGGTTTGTGGAGCTTTACTTTCGCCAGTAAACAATACCATCCAGTAAATGACTTTGATGAGCAACGTGTTGCTGCTAGTGGTTTGGATTTTCAGTATTACAACCAAGCATTACATAGTGCAGCATTCGCCCTGCCCAATTTTGTTAAAAAAGGTTTAACTGGATTAATTGATAACAGCTAAAGTTTAGCTGTTATGCATAATAAGCCATAACTTAAGCCATAGTACGGCGCTAAGTTACGGCTTTTTTATTTTTATTGTTTCCTACCCTTACCTCAAAATGTAATTGCGATATGCCCAATTCGAATACTGGTCAGCGTTGGAAGTTTCGGTTACGGTATTGGTCATTAACGCCTATTTGTTAATGGCGTACAAATGGGGAATACTTTTTAGGATCAAAAAATAAAGGTATTCCCTGATTATGAGCTTTTACTTGGCGCTATTTTGATAAAGTCGGTAAACCACTTGTCCGGCTACCTTTTCTTTCAAAAGCTGCCAATGACTCGGCATCACTTGTGCGTTAGTGTCGGCTTCCATTTCGACATATATTAAGGCGTCTTCATCTAAGCCTTTTATAGACAATAATTCTACTGCTTGTTGGGCGAGGCCTTTTCTAAAAGGGGGATCAATAAAAACTAATGAGAAGCTTTGTTGGTTCGTTTGCAAAAAATCTAAAGCGTTTTGTTGCACTACTTGGATGTTATCGATTTTTAGCAGCGCTTTGTTATCTTTTAATTGCTGAGCCGCGGCTTTATTGAGTTCAACTAAGGTCAGTGATTCTGCACCACGCGACATCGCTTCAAAACCAAGACCACCAGAGCCAGCAAAGCAATCTAAACAATTAGCATCTTGTACATAGGGCATCAGCCAATTAAATACCGTTTCTTTCACGCGATCGGTCGTTGGACGTAAACCATCTGCAATTAGTACCGGTAATTTTCGACCACGATGTTGACCTGCAATAATACGGATATGACCGGTTTTGGTGTTTTTATCTGATTGTTTTTTGAGTTTGCTCATAACTTAAACAGCTTTTATTTTTGTGTCGGCAGGTTAGGTGATACTATATCGATAATTTTATCCTTGTTTACTTGTGAATACCATCTGATCTATGAATTGTTCAAGTTGCAACAAACCTTAGATTAATGATTTCAGTAGTAAACGTATACATCAAATACATTTAATTAAGATTGTAAATACATTTATGTCGAAGAAAAAAGGTATGTTTTCCTGGTTAGGTCTAGGCAAAAAAAAGCAAGAAGAAGTTGCTCCTGTCGTTGAAGATGTTAATGAAAATATCATCGAAGAAACTGAGCAAGAGTCGGTTGTTGCGGAACAAGTAACAACTGAAACAGCTACCTCTGAAGAATTTATTGAAAATAATATGCAATCATCAGCAAAAGCACTTGCTATTGATGAACCTGTTGTTGAAGAATTACCTGCAGAGCCAGAGCCAGAGCCAGAGCCAGAGCCAGAGCCAGAGCCAGAGCCAGAGCCAGAGCCAGAGCCAGAGCCAGAGCCAGAGCCAGAGCCAGAGCCAGAGCCAGAGCCAGAGCCAGAGCCAGAGCCAGAGCCAGAGCCAAAAGTTGGCTTTTTTGTGCGCTTAAAGCAAGGATTAACAAAAACACGACAAAACTTTGGTGGCGGACTGTTTAGTCTGTTTCGTGGTAAGAAAATTGATGACGAGCTCTTTGAAGAACTTGAAACTCATTTGTTACTAGCTGATGTTGGGGTTGAAACCACAACAAAAATTATTGATTCTTTAACTGAGTCTGCATCACGTCGACAATTAAAAGATGCTGATGCACTATATGATTTATTAAAAGCAGAACTGAAAAAAATTATTGAACCCGTCAGCCAACCGCTAGTGATTAAATCGGATGATGGCCCTTTTGTGATTTTAATGGTTGGCGTTAATGGGGTTGGTAAAACGACCACTATTGGTAAGTTAGCTAAGCAATTTCAGGCTGAAGGTAAGTCAGTGATGTTAGCGGCAGGTGATACTTTCCGCGCCGCTGCCGTTGAACAGTTACAAGTGTGGGGTGAGCGTAATGATATTCCGGTTATCGCTCAACATACCGGCGCAGATAGTGCTTCGGTTATTTTTGATGCGATTAGTGCAGCAAAATCGCGAGGCATTGATGTATTAATTGCAGACACAGCTGGACGTTTACAAAATAAAAATCATTTAATGGAAGAGCTGAAAAAAGTGGTTCGAGTGATGAAAAAACTTGATGTTAATGCTCCCCATGAAGTGATGCTAACGCTTGATGCTGGCACAGGGCAAAATGCCTTGAGCCAAACTAAGTTGTTTAATGAAGCAGTAGGCTTAACAGGCCTAGCGTTAACAAAACTTGATGGTACCGCAAAAGGTGGTGTCGTTTTCGCGGTTGCCGATAAACATGCTATTCCTATTCGCTATTTAGGTGTGGGTGAAGGCATTGATGATTTACGTCCATTTAATGGCAGCGACTTTATTGATGCACTGTTCACTCACGAAGCACAAGAATAATACGGCTTATGATCCGATTTAATAACGTTAGTAAAACTTATCCAGGGGGCTTTTTAGCGCTCAAACAAGTGAGCTTTACTATTGCTCCGGGTGAAATGGCGTTTTTAACGGGGCACTCGGGCGCTGGTAAAAGTACTTTGCTGAAGCTGATGAGTATGATGGAAAAGCCCAGCGTTGGTAGTATTGAAATTAATGGCAGTGAATTATCAACCATTAAGTATCAACAAATACCTTATGTACGTCGAGGTATTGGTATGATTTTCCAAAACCATAATTTGTTATTAGATCGAACCGTATTCGATAATGTTGCTTTGCCGCTAATTATCGAAGGTTATAGTCATAAGGAAACCCGTAAACGGGTTGAAGCTGCGCTTGATAAAGTACATCTGTCGAGCAAATTAAAATGTTTTCCGAATATGCTTTCTGGTGGCGAACAGCAACGAGTGGGCATAGCACGCGCTATTGTTAATAAACCGCCAATTTTGTTAGCTGATGAGCCTACAGGTAATTTAGATCCTAAATTATCTTTGGATATTATTCGATTATTTGAAGAGTTTAATGATATGGGCGTCAGCGTTTTAATTGCCACTCATGATTTAGGGTTGATTGCTCGCATGAAGTATCGCACGCTGACGTTAAAGCAAGGCCATATGATCACCGATGGTATTGTCGATGGCTTACAGGCTGCAGGTGACCTAAATGCAAACTAATTTTAGTCGTCAAAGTAAGCATCAGCTAGGTTGGACCGGTCGAATTACTGCCCGCGTTATTCGTCATTTACAACAGGGAATAGGTAGCTTAGGTGATTTATGGCGTACGCCGTTTACATCAGTGATGACAGTTTTAGTGTTAGGCATAAGTTTAACTTTACCGGCAACATTGCACCTTTTTGTGAAAAATACTCAAATGGTTACTGAGCAGTGGAACTCTGCATCGGAAATCACACTGTTCTTAAAATTATCAACACCTGATAAATCAGCTCAAAATCTCGTACAACGTATTAAGCTTTATCCTGAGGTGGCTAATGTTGTTTATATTTCTGCTGATCAAGCGCTAACTGAATTTAAAGTGGCGTCTGGCTTTGGCCAAGCGCTAGAATATTTAGATGAAAATCCGCTACCTGCAACTTTATTAGTTACGCCCACCAAGCGTTTTAGCCAAGTACAAGCAGCACGTGAGTTATTACTTAAATTAGAACAAGAGCGTGGTGTTGATCAAGGTAAACTTGATCTTGAATGGTTAACTCGTTTGCAAGCGATGGCAGCACTCATTGAAGATGTAGTGATAGCGATAGCTGTGTTGTTGTGTTTGTCAGTGGTACTGATTATTGGCAATACAATTCGCTTAGCCATTTTAAATCAAAAAGATGCTATTGCTGTGATGAAATTGGTCGGGGCAACCGATAGCTTTATTCAACGGCCATTTTTATATGCTGGAGTTTGGTATGGTGTGCTTGGTGGCTTTGTTGCGAGTATCTGCGTCGCTATTTTAGCGAGTTATATTTCTGGTGCCTTGAGTCAATTAACCGAGCTTTATCAAAGTCAGTTTGTTTTATCGGGCTTATCTTTTACTGAATTAGTTGTTTTGCAGCTTTTAGCTATTGGCTTAGGTTTGTTAGGGAGCTTTATTTCAGTACGCCAACATATACGCGCTATCGAGCCAACAGCAGATTAAATTGTGTAATTAACCTCAGATCGGGTTAAGCCCTAACCATAGCATTCTTCTCTACGTCACTAATATTAAGGGTTGGCTTATTTTCTTTAAGGCAATAAGCCACTAAACCTGCCAGTAAATTCAACATAAAACTATTAGGGCTACGATGACGCGAATGCTCTATTTGAGATATATTCTTCAATTGATCATTTATCGTTTCAATAATAAACCGTCTAGATAACATTGCTCTATCCCATAACGACATAGCTTTGGCTTTCATATTACGGCGCACGGTTGTTATCAAATCAACTCCTTTTTCCTTCAAACCAACTGTTAATTTTTTTGCTTATATAGCCTTTATCTGCATATAACTTCCCTTTTAAGTTTTTAGCTAAGGCTAATACGGGCTTTGTGTCGTGAACATTGCCAGTAGTTAATTTAGCCTCAACTATTTCACCTCTAAAGTTAGTGACTAAATGTAGTTTGAACCCATAAAACCAACCCATTGTTCCTTTGCCCCGTTCGGCTATACCGTCAAATGTTTTATGTCTAGGAATTCTTAAGTTATGGCATACTTTTATGCTTGTAGAGTCAATAAACTCAATACCTGTAGACTCACCTTTAAGTATTGAAAAGTAGCTAGAAAGTGGAACGACCGCTTTAGGCATCACTTCTAAAAATCGAGTGTAGCTCAATAAGCTAGGGAAATGTGAACGATAAAACTTAGCAATATAACCTTTATAATAATTTTTAAAGTCGCGATGATTTGATGTATGAAAAGCAATTAATATAGTGATTATCTCACTCATAGCCATACGGCATGGACGATTTCGCTTGATACTTCCATCAGCAATTAATTGTTTCTCCCATTGTGGGATAAATACGCGACAAAAATCATCGACATCACAGAATATTTCAACTAGTTTATTCATGCCCGTTCCTTATTATCTTTCTGTTTTTTCTTGGTCGAAAGATCGGATCGTGGAACGGGCACTTAGTTCAATTTAATTAATTCTTATCCCGAGCTGAGGTTAATTATTTAAACTGTTAGTAAATAGACCTGCGTTTAATCTTGCAACATTTCATCAGCCCAAGTGATTGCTTTGGTATGCGCGATAAAGCACTGCTCATGAGTTAGTGCTAGTTGTTCAATCAGTAAATCACTTGCTTGCCAATGTCCCATCTCAATACTTTTGGCTAGATTTAAGTAATGGGCTAAATAATTGTCATTAGTCATTAGTGCCTGTTTAATATCAGCATGGACTGGCAATATATTTAATAATGTTGCTAACGTATGATCTAAAATGCCATCGATAAAGGATAAAATACCGGTTAAAAATGCTTTTGGTGGGTTTTCTTGGTTTTTCTGTAACAAAGAAATCTGTTCACAAAACTTAGCTCTTATTAAAGACAAGCGAATAATTTCAGTTGGCTTGTTGTGATTAAGATCAGCTAAGGCTAATAA